>JANWXL010000577.1 GCA_025055265.1 Roseiflexus sp. | reverse complement strand
AGAGCGCATCCCGCCGCCTGAGAATGAAGGCGGCTTTTGGGCGCTTGCGCCTGACCTGGTTGTGGAGATCATTTCACCTTCCGAGACAGCCGTGCAGGTTCAGGCGAAAGTGCAGGACTACCTGAACGCCGGTTCGCGCCTTGTCTGGCTGGTCTACCCCGAAACGCGCACTGTGGTCGAATACCGCGCTGACGGCTCGATGCGCCTATACGCGGGCAGCGACATCCTTGACGGCGCGGATGTTATCCCCGGTTTTCTGTACCCGCTCGAGCGCCTGTTCCGCGAACCGCAGCGGGCGTGATGTGGAAGGGCGGCAAATGGGCGCCGCACTGTGGCAGGAGTGGAACATATGCAGCCATGTCTCCTCTATGTCGGCACTGCCGACGGCATCTTTGTCTTTCACTTTGATGGCGGCCTGCGCCTGATCGGGCGTGGTCTCGAAGGGAACGCGGTGCGAAGCATCGCCATTCACCCGCAGGATCCGGCAGCAGCGTACATTGCCTGCGGATTGCGCGGATGGGGACTGCACCAAACCCGTGATGCAGGTCAGCTTTTTGAGACGATTGGCTTCACTGATCGCTGGGTCTGGGAAGCGGCTTTCCACCCGTTGCATCCAGAGGTGATCTATGTCGGCGTCGAGCCGCCAATGCTCTTCGTCTCAACCGATGATGGGCGGCATTTCACCGCTTTTCAGTCGATTGAGCAGTTGCCCAGCCGTCCCAACTGGACCTTTTTTCACCCGCCGTTCTATGCCGGGCATATTCACGGGCTGGCGATCCATCCTGAGCGGCCTGAGCGGATTTTTGCCGGCGTCGAACATGGCGCGCTGATCTATAGCTATGATGGCGGGCAGACGTGGCGCGAGGCGCTGGCGGGCCACGACCTTCATCGTATCGCTATTGATCCCCTCAATCCTGATCGCGTCCTGGCTGGGGCGGGCGAGGGGCTGTTTGTCAGCCATGACGCCGGTTCGTCCTGGCGCCCGATTGACGATCTCATCGGCAAGTATGTGCATGCGATCTGCTTCGACCCGCGCAACCCTGCGACGATCTATGTGTACGTCTATCAAGCGGACGGCAGCCCGTTGTACCGCAGCGACGATGGGGGCCAGCACTGGCAGGCGATTGGCGAAGGCTTGCCAGGCGCTCGCTCGGCGGATAGCCTCAGGCTGCACCCTTCACAGCCTGACGTCGTGTTCTACGGCGGCGATGTCGCACAGGGTCGCAGCCAGCTCTTCATCAGCGCCGACCGCGGCGAGCACTGGACGCCGCTCTCGGAGGATCTGCCCAAAATCTGGCGGTTGCAGGCAGCATCCCAGAGAACCGCTACTCAAACAACGCCGCCACCGGCACGCTAAAACCGGGCAACACATCATCGCCGGGCAACTCGTCCGCCTCGGTGAACTCACGCACGTCGGTCATCGAACGGTAGGCGTAGACGCGGCGCGCATGCGGATCAACGATCCATACCAGGCGCGCGCCTATCTCGAAGTACTCGCGCATCTTCTGCATCACGCCGCTCCAGGAGTCTTCGGGTGAGAGCACCTCAGCGATCAATTCGGGAGCGACATCGAGAAAACTGCGCGAGGTGCGCTGCGCATAGCGTTCGTTCGAGATGAAAAACACGTCCATCCCGCGCACA
>JANWXL010000587.1 GCA_025055265.1 Roseiflexus sp. | reverse complement strand
CCTCCGGCGGCGCGTGGTCGGTCGGGAAGGCGCCGGGGGCTGTGACGCCGCGGAACAGCGCGATGGGGAACGGGCCAACCCCCTTGAGCACGGTCAGCTCCGGTTCCTGCGTTTCGCCGTAGCGACGGCGCAGTTCAGCCGGGACGCGCTGCGCCACCGCGTCGCCGACAGCAAAGTAGAGGTGCGTGTAGAGGTCGAAGACGCTGATGTACCCGGCTCTCCCGCTCAGCCCCTGCCCGCGCAGCCCCTCGGTGAGCGCCTGCGCAAAGATGGTGAGCGGGCCGGGACCAATGTAGGCGACCTGATTCTCGCGGCAGGCGGTGATGATGATCCGCCCGCTGCCGGTGGCGAGGATGGCGTCTGCCGCCTGCTGCGGCAACTGCTGACCAATGAAGGGTTGGTTGCTCTCCCCCAGGACGGGCGAGATCTCCCCGGCGTGACAGGCGTTGATCAGCAGGATGAGCCGCCGCGCCGGAATCGCTCGCAGTTTGTCGAGCAGTTCCGGCTGGCTGATCGCCGTGCCCGCCACAATCGTGTTTCGCGCCAGCCGGGTGTCGTGGGTGGTCAACTGGTAGACGCCGTCGGCGCTGTACTTGCCGTGGCCGCTGTAAAAGAGCAGCACGGTATCGTCGGGCGTCGTGCGCGCCGCCAGGTCGGTGAGCGCAGCGAGGATGCCAGCGCGGGTCGCGCCCGCATGGGAGAGGAGCGTCACCTGCGCGTCGGGGTAGCCGCAGAACCGCGGGTCGCGCAGGACGGTCGCCACCGCCTGCGCATCGGCGGCGGTGATTGGCACATTCAGGTGCGGCTCATGCTGATAACTGCCGACCCCGATGATGAGGGCATGACCGTGAGCGAAGGACATACGCAATCCTTTCCTTCCTTACCGGCGTGTTCGTGTGGGCTTACGCGGGTCGAGGGCTGGAATGCGCGTCTCATTGCCAGCTTATCGTAGCATAGTTTGGCGCAGGTGGGGAGATGGGAGCGTGTGGAAGCCACAGATTGCCACGGATCGTTGCTCCCCACCCCCAGTTGATCCGCGCCCATCCGTCGCATCCGTGTGGATCCGTGTCCTATTCAAGAGTACACGGATTGCCACGGATCGAGACGGATTGCCACGGATGATATGGTTTTTGAGTAATTATTCCGCTATCTGCCTACCCGCCCGGCGCCTGAAGTCGCGGGCTACGGTTGCGAAGCCCGCCTTCGCGGGCTAGACTGGGCGACACCGAATTATTTTCTCAAAGACCATATTACCCCTCCC
>JANWXL010000539.1 GCA_025055265.1 Roseiflexus sp. | reverse complement strand
TACACGCTCGCGCCAAAGGAGATAATCATGCCACTGCTCGACATTGTTGAATTCGTCGATCCCACAGGCAAAACGCTGGTTGCGCGCGTTCCGCCGGATGGCAATGGTGAACTGCGCCTGGGTTCGCAGTGCATCGTGCGTGAAGGGCAGCTCGCCTTCTTTGCCCGCGACGGGCGCTTCCTCGATATGCTTATTCCTGGTCGACACACTCTGACGAGCAACAATATCCCCCTGCTGATCGACTTCATCAAACTGCCGTTCGGCAGCAAAAGTCCGTTCCGCGCCGATGTCTATTTCGTCAGTCTGCACCAGCACACCGATCTGAAGTGGGGAACGCCGCAACCGATCCCGATGCGCGACGCACAGTTTGGCATGGTGCGGTTGCGGGCCTTTGGCACGTTCATTATCCAGGTCGCCGAACCTCGCCGACTGCTGGCAGCCGTGGTGGGCACCCGCGGTCGCCTGACGGTGCAGGATATTGAGGAGCAACTGCGCAGTTCAATCATCGCGCGAGTCGCCGATGTAATCGCCGAGCGCATGCGTGAGCGCAAACTCTCGGTGCTCGACCTGGCGACAGAGTACGATGAACTCTCGGAGATGGCGCACGAAGCGTTGAAGGACGACTTCGCCGCGCTTGGCTTGCAGTTGACGCGCTTCTACATCAATACGATCAGCGTGCCCGAGGAACTCGAGCGACGGCTCGACCAGGTCGGCGGCGTGGCGGCGTTCGGCGGTTTGGGCGACTACACGCGCTTCAAGGCGGCTGAGGCGTTGCACGACGCTGCACGCGCTGGCGGCGACAGCGCAGTTGGCGCGGGCATCGGGCTGGGTGCGGGGATGAACCTGGGAGCGCTGATGGGTCAGGCGCTTCAGCAACAGGCGCCAGTGCAACCGCCTGCACCGCCGCAGCCAGCGCAGCCAGCAACTGCATCCACACAGGCGGCGACAAAGATATGTCCGCGCTGCAGCGCTGCAATGCCGGTAAACGCCAAATTCTGCAGCGAATGCGGCGCTTCGCTGCTCGCAGCAACGTGCCCGCAGTGCGGTCAGGCAGTGACGCCGGGGGCGAAGTTCTGCATCGAATGCGGCGCGGCGCTGAAATAACCAGAATCACGCATCTGGCTCAAGGTAGAAACTGAGCGGATACCCCGCTTCACGCGCCGCGTGGTGCGCCTCGTAAACGCGGCGCTGCGCTTCCTCATAGGGAAGCGTCACAACATGCGCTCGACCGTTGTAGTGCGCTTCGAGCATAATGGCAACTGATAGCTCGAACCCAAGCTCGAAGATCGTCAGCAACACCAGCACCACAAAGTCCATCGGCGTCACATCGTCATTTTCGATAATGACGCGATATGGACGTTCGAGTTCCTCTTCGGTAACGACGACATATTCAGTCGTTGGAATCGTCGTCGTGAGCGGAACAGACACTTCTGCAGGCATTGCACCACAACTCGCACACTTCAAATACTGGTCCACGGACGTCTTTGGATACCGTCACCTATTTCATCATACCATACCAGTCGCAGCTTCGCTCTCACGAATCATCCCTTAAGCGGTCATCGCTGCCAAAGAGCAGGTTCTGCCCAATCCATCCCATTAACGGCGGACCGGAGACGCGGCGCATGGTTTCACGGTACCAGGCATCGTGTTCGGCGGGTGTGCGAAAGACCGGGCAGTAGTTGCGCGAACTCCACAGGCGCAGAAACTCGTGGCGATCCAGGGTGCGGTTGCCCGGGTAGCGCTCTGGAACGCCGTCGCCATCGCGGTCTACATCATTCGTCGCCAGATCGAAATGTCCCAGTTCGGGCCATTGCGCGTCTACCAGGTAGTACTCCTCTCGCAATGCGCCGGAGGCGTCGCGGTATGGAAGGCTGTACCCGACAAGCACCGTCGCGTGCTGACCCCACAGACGCAACCCTCCTACCTGAAGCGCCGGGTAGATATCGACGATCACCGGCGCTCCGCGATCGATCAGGCCGCGCAGCACTCGCTCGGCATCGGTGTGCGAAAGGTTGCCGAAGTGAGCGCCGTAGCCGCGTCGCCGCAATTGCAGCGCCTTGAGCGGCGGCAGGGTTCCGCCGAGCTTCGGCTGGAACAGCAGACCCGCCTCACGGATGAATTCCTCCTTCGCAAAACGTGGCTCGCCGTGCAGCAGATTGAGCGCATTGGCGATTGAGGTGAAACTGCACTCGTTGAACCCCTGCCCGCCAACGGGCCAGCAGGCGGGATCGGCACTCGCCACCACGCTGCGGACGTAGGGAGGAAATGAGGACATGGGAGTGTCTCCTCTGAGTCGTTAGGGGTTAGGGGTTAGATTGCTTGATTCAGCCTGTACCCTCCCTGCCTGCAACCTGTAACCCTCGCGCCTGATTGAATTACCACAGAGGCACAGAGAACGCAGAGGAGGGCATTCTCCTGCCTTTCACCCTCCCGTGTTCAACACTCAACGTTTCGAGACGCTGCGGTGCAACGTCTCTACCTGCAACCTTCGCACCCTGGCGGCGACGTTGCGGTGCAACGTCTCTACCTGCATCCTTCGCACCCCGGCGGAGACGTTGCGGTGCAACGTTTCTACCTGCATCCTTCGCACCTTCAACCCCTCTCGCTTTTCGCCTCTCACCTCTTGCCTCTCGCCTCATGCCTCTACAATATTCCGCACCTTCCCTTGCCATGCGCGCCACAACGCCCCGATCTCCGGCGGTCCGGTAAAAATGTACGCCAGCCAGACCGCCCAGAGCGCGGGCCAGATGTAGACAAGCAGCAGCGCGATGCCGACCGCTGCCCATCCCAGGATACCGGAAATGACCATGGGCGTGCGAGTGTCGCCAATGCCGCGCAGCGCGCCGCCTATCACGAATGTGCCCGCCCACAGGGGCTGCGCCAGGGCGACGACCTGCACGGCTGCCGCGCCGATGGCGATCAGTTCGGGATCGCTGCTGAAGATGCCAACCAGTTGCGGCGCAAACAGGATGAAGAGCGCCCCCAGCCCGCCCATCCAGAGGATCGCCCAGCGCATCGCTACATTCGTCACGGCGCGCGCTTCGTCAATGCGCCCGGCGCCGACTGCCTGCCCGACGAGCGCTGTCGTCGCCAGGTTGAAGCCGATCCCCGGCATGAACGAGAGTGATAGCACGTTGAGCGCCACGCGGTGCGCCGCAAGCGCCACGGTGCCAAGCCCGACGACGATCGGCGTCAGGGCGGCGAACGAGGTAATGATGATGATCTCTTCCAGCGCGGCAGGCGCGCCGAGCCAGAGCACCTCGCGCGCTGTGCCCCAGCGTGGTCGCCAGGCGTCACGTCCGCCGACGCGCAACCGGGTGCTGATACGCAGCAGGATGACCAGGAAGAGCGCAGCGCCAGCAACCCGCGCGATCAGTGTTCCCCAGGCGCTGCCCGCCACGCCAAGCGCTGGCATGCCCAAATGACCATAGATCAACGCCCAGGAAGCGATCAGGTTCACCACATTCGCCAGCGCTGTGATCACCATGGGCGTGCGGCTGTCGCCAGCGCCGCGCAGCACGCTTCCGCCGATCAGCATCAACGCCATTACCGGTATGCTCGCTGCGCTGATCGTCAGATACTCCGCCGCCACAGAGGTGGCATCCCGCGCCATGCCGTAGAGCGCCACCACCGGTTCTGCAAAGACCAGCCCGGCAAGGGTGATCGGCAGGGACAGGGCGATGCCCCAGATCAGCGCCTGACCGGCGACGTGACTCGCCCGCGCGGAGTTGCCCGCGCCAATCGCCTGCGCCACCAGCACCGATGCGCCGACCGACAACGAACTGAGCGCCGCCATCACAATAAATAAAACATTCAGCGCTGCGCCGACGCCTGCCAGCGCAACGACGCCGATCCCGGCAACCAGAATGGTATCGGCGATGCCGAGCGCCGTGTGGAGGAGGTTTTCGCCAATCGCGGGCAGCGCCAGACCCATGACCCGGCGGCGCAACGAGGGTCGATCACTGCGCGTTTCCGCTGGTGACGTGACTGCTTCGGCGGTGGATGAGACGATGTCTGGAACGGTCACA
>JANWXL010000511.1 GCA_025055265.1 Roseiflexus sp. | reverse complement strand
GTCCTCCACCACGTAGCTTGCCCGCGTGCGCTCGCCGCGGTACAGCGCCGGCACGCCGACAACGCCCATCCAGTCGGGACGCAGCCCGCGCACAACGCCCTCGTGCAGGCAGTACAGGTACAGGTCAATGGCACAGAAGTACTGGTCGGGGGGGGGACGGTTGTGGGGCGGAAGGTTTCGTACAGGAGCAGGGCGAACAGGAGGTGGAACTCACTGGGCAAGGCTTCTTCGTCCTCGAACTCGCTGGGGAGGTCGTCCATCGTGAGGACGCGGCGGGTGGGGAGAGGCGGCGTGGGCAACGGCGAGTGGGTTGGGTGTGGGGCGGGCGTCGTCATCGGATGTCTCCCGTGTGCGAGGCGGCGTCAGTGGTGGGGCGTCCGGGCAGGCGGCGCGGCGCCGCCGGAGTGTAGCGCACTTTCCACGGCGGCACAGCACACGGCTAGCAAGGCAGCGGATGGTGCGCCAGTGGGAAGTGCTGGCGCGGTTTCCGTGTGAGCAGACGACACCCCCTGAATCCCGCCAAAAGCGGAGCTGATTGGCTACGTTGTCTTGGAAAGTGGACTAGTCAGTGCGGTTGAGGTCGCGGAGTTTGGCTTTGAGGCGCGCGAGTTCCTGCAAGGCGGCTTCCTTGGCTTGACGTTCCTGCTCGGCTTGCCGAAGGGCAGCTTCCTTCGCCTGGCGCTCCCGTTCCTTTGCCCGCCGCTCCCGCTCCGCCGCTTCAAGGGCAGCTTCTTTCGCCTGGCGTTCCTGTTCCTTGGCGGCACGTTCCTGCTCCACTGCTCGCAACGCAGCTTCCTTCGCCTGGCGCTCCCGCTCCTTTGCCCGCCGCTCCCGCTCCGTCGCTTCGCGCTCCAATGCTTCCCGCTCCGCCTTGGTCGGTATCAGCGCCCCGTCCGCGTCGTAAAAGCGCAGCCACAAGCCATTCCGCCGCTCGTACCGCCCACGCCACGCCCCCACAAACAACCCAGCCTCCTCCATCCACAGCCGCTCCCCAGCCGGCCGCTCCTCCACATACCGCGCCCCGTCGTGCCGAAACCACCGCACCACCTCCCGCCGCTCGTCGA
>JANWXL010000489.1 GCA_025055265.1 Roseiflexus sp. | reverse complement strand
CCGCCTGCTCGCCGTTTCTCCTGGTCTCCCTGGGGCTGGCTGGTCCTCATTCTGATGGTTGGCGCGTTTTTCCGTTCAATGGCGCTGACCACCTGGGACGGAACGTCGTACCTCCATCCCGATGAGCGGTTCATCATCTTTACCGCCTACAATTTGCAGGTTCCGCGCAGTTTCAGCGACTATCTGCGCAGCGATTGCGCGGTCAACGGGCGCATTCCTGCAGCGCGCGCCACGACCGATGGCGCGGGCAATCCGATACCTCTGAACCAACAGGAACCAACCCGCGACAGCGGGTGTAACACGCTCAACCCGCGCAACTACAACTGGTCGCGTTTCTTCGTCTATGGCACGCTTCCTACGAC
The DNA here is from genome assembly GCA_025055265.1 of Roseiflexus sp. Taxonomy (GTDB): domain Bacteria; phylum Chloroflexota; class Chloroflexia; order Chloroflexales; family Roseiflexaceae; genus Roseiflexus. The sequence continues at coordinate 19,183 of JANWXL010000489.1, read as the reverse complement.
CGTTACACGCCTCGTAGTTGAACTCTGGGCGAATCTCGACGCACAACCAGGCCACATTTCGCCGGAAATGGTCCGCGATACCGGGCGCACGCTCTCGATGCTGTACGACCTGGGGACGATCACGGTCGTCTTCCTGATCGGTCGGCGGCTGTTCGACCGGCGTACCGGTCTGATCGCGGCGCTCCTGTATGCAACAGCGGCGTTTCCGATCCAGATCTCGCATTTCTTCACGGTTGACGCTGCCACCACGTTCTTCACAACGCTCTCGGTCTATTGGGCAGTGCGCATCGCGCAGGGCGGCGGCGCCGGGAGCGCCATCGGCGCTGGTCTCAGCATTGGCGCCGCCACGGCGTGTCGCGTGACGCTGGCAACCCTGGGGTTAGTGGTGGTTGTCGCCGCGTTTGCGCGACTGGCGGAGGAAACCAGGCAGCAGTACGCGGAGGGAGAGGCGCCGGGAGTCCTGGCATGTCTGCTGATGGCGCCGGGCAGGTTGTTGTTCGCCCTCGCCTGGCGCGTTGCGCTTGCGGGTGTCGTGACGGTTGTTGCGTTCCGGTTGTTGCAACCTGACGCCTTTACCGGACCATCGCTGCTCGATGTGCGTCCAGAGCCGCGCTTCCTCGACAATATCTCGTCGGTTGGCCGGCTGATCAGCGGCGAGGCGGACTTCCCGCCGTCGCAGCAGTGGGCGCAGCGCACGCCTTTCCTCTTCTCGCTGCAAAATATGGTGCTGTGGGGGATGGGGATGCCGCTCGGCATTGCGGCGTGGGCCGCCTGGGGCGTCGCCGGATGGCGCATTCTGCGGCGCGGCGATGTGCGCCTGCTCGTGCCGTGGGCATGGATTGCCTTCTACTTTGCCTGGCAGGGCGGTCAGTTCGTGATGACCATGCGCTACTACGTGTTGCTGTATGGTCTGCTGATCGTACTGGCTGCCTGGGGGTTGTTGGCGCTGTGGGACCGGGCGCAGCGCGCCGCCGGATCGCGCTGGCGACAGATCGCCTGGCGCGCGCCGTTGATCGTCGCTGTGGCAGGAACTGCGCTGTGGGCATTTGCATTCACTCGCATCTACACCGAACCGCACTCGCGTATTCAGGCGTCGCGCTGGATCTACGAGAATATTCCCCCTGGATCGGTGATTACCTTCGAGCGCTGGGACGACCCGCTGCCACTGCCGATTGACGGGCAGAACCCCGGACAGTACATCGGAATTGGCACTGAACCGTATGGCGAGGATGAACCGCTCAAATACTATGGATACATCGCCAGCGACGGCTCGATGGTCGAGGGATTGCTCGATCAACTCGACCGCGCGGATTACCTGATCTTCAGCAGCAACCGGGTGTACGACTCGGCGACGCGCCTGCCGATGCGCTACCCGGCGCTCACCCGCTACTACTACCATCTGTTTGAGGGGAACCTGGGCTTTGAACTGGTCGCCGATATTCATTCGTTCCCAAAACTGTTCGGCATCGAGATCCCAACGCCGATCCTGGCGGAAGAAGCCTTCAGCGTCTACGATCATCCGCGTGTTCTGATCTTCCGCAAAACGCCTGAGTATTCACGCGCCAGGGCGGAACAGTTGATCCTCGGTGATGTGGCGTGGGGCGAGGTCTACAAAATCACGACGCTGCGGGTCAACAAAGCGCCGACAGCGCTGCGCCTGACGCAGGATCAATGGCCCCTCTACCGCGCATCCGGCGATTGGGCGACGTTGTTCAACCCGGCAAGTCTGGCGAATGCAGTTCCCTGGCTGTTCTGGCTGCTGGCGCTCGAAGCCATCGGGCTGGCGTGCTTTGCGATCCTGTTCCGCAGCCTGGCGGCGCTGCCGGATCGCGGGTATGCACTGTCGAAAATCCTGGGTCTCCTGATCGTGTCCTACGTCCCCTGGCTGCTGGCGTCGGTTGGTCCGGCGGGAGCGCACGGCTCGTTGCAAGCGCCGCTTGTGCCGTTCGGCAAATGGAGCGTCGTTTTGTGCGCAATCGTGTTCGTTGGCGTGGGCATACTGGCGTTGCGCTGGAGTCGTGCAGCGCTCATCGCCTTCTGGCGGCAACGGCGCGCTGCCATTCTGACTGCCGAGGGGGTCTTCCTGGCATTCTTCTTCGGGTTTCTGCTGCTGCGGGCGCTGAACCCGGACCTGTGGCACCCGGCGCGCGGCGGCGAAAAGCCGATGGACCTGGCGTTCCTCACGGCAGTGGTCAAAAGCCCGGCGTTCCCACCGTATGACCCGTGGTTTGCTGGCGGCTACCTCAACTACTACTACTTTGGCTTCGTGCTGGTTGCGACCCTCATCCACCTGACTGGCATCGTCCCGACGACGGCGTACAACCTGGCTGTGCCGACCTTCGCGGCGCTGACGGCCATCGGCGCGTGGGGTGCGGCGTACAACCTGGTCGCGCTGCGGAAGCGGCTGGCGCCGGGCATTGCCACGGAACGACCGCCACGCACCCGCTGGCAACGACTGTTCGCAGCAGTCGCGGCGCAATCGGCAGTCTGGCGAAGGTATGAGCGCCGGGCGCTCATCGCGGGAGTGGCGGCAGCGATCTTTGCAGTGATCCTGGGCAACCTGGCGCAGGCAGTCTGGTTCTTCCCCGGAACTGGCAATCCGCAGGATCCGGGCCTGCCTGAGCAGTGTCGCGCACTGACAGGATACGCCGCGCAGCAGGAGTGTCGCGGGCGGGCGGAATGGGCGTTCTGGGATGCGACCCGACTGGTGGCGATGCGGCTGGGGGATGGGACGATCAATGAGTTTCCCTTCTTCACCTTCCTGTTCGCCGATCTCCACGCGCATATGCTTGCGCTGCCGCTGATCCTGGCGGCGCTGAACCTGATTGTGGCGGCGACGCGCCACCCAGAGAAACGCACCCAAACACTGCGATCCCTGGCGTTCTCGTCGCTGGCGGTGGTGACCGTCCTGCTGGCGTTGACCGTCGGCGCGCTGTATGCGACCAACACCTGGGACTATCCGACAGCCGCAGGGCTTGGCGCGCTGGGAATGGCAGTGCACGCCTGGAGTCGCTACCGGCGCGGTTGGTCGATGGATCGGGCGTTGACGCTGTGGGTTGTTGCGACTGCTGCACTGGTAGTGTTATCGCGGGCGCTGTTTCTGCCCTTCATCCAGAAGTTCGCCACGGATTACGCCGGGTTCGAGTTGTGGAACGGCTCGCGCACGCCAACGTCTGAGTTTTTGCAGATCCACGGTCTCTGGCTGTTCCTGGCGGTGAGCGCTGCGCTGGCGCTGGCGTATCGTAGCGGCAGGATCAGTGCTCGTGTCGCCATAGTGATCGGCAGCGGGTTGATTGTTCTGGCGGCGCTGATGGGAATTCTGAGCATCCCCGCGTTGCCGCTCCAGGCGCTGCTGCTGGCTGGCGGCATCGTGCTGATCGCCGACACGCTGCTGCGCGGCAGCGTCGCCGCGTCGACTCGCGCTGAAAAAACAGTTGAGCCCACAGGACCGGTTCAATTGACGCTGCCCGGCATTGCGGACGATCTGCCAGCGCGGAACCCCGGCGATGCGCTGCGTCCCGGCGTCGGTTCGACGACGCTGATCGCCCTGATCTGGGGTCTCGCCGCACTCGGCATCACGTTCCTGGTCGAGGTTGTCGTTGCGAAGGGCGACATTGGCCGGATGAACACGGTGTTCAAGTTCGGCATGCAGGTCTGGCTGATCTTCGCCGTGATTGGCGGTGTTGCGCTCGCCTGGATGTGGTCGGCGACCGCTGGGTGGCGCGCTGGCGCTCTGCGCTACGGATGGCGAGCCGCTGCCGCGCTGCTGATCGCCGCCGCGCTTGTCTATCCGCTCACTGCAACCCCCGCGCGCCTCGCCGACCGCTACGATCCGACGATCGGTCCAACCCTCGACGGCACAGCCTTTATGAGTTCGCCGCGCAGCGGCTGGGCGGAAAACGACCGCAACTTCACCTTCGCTGAAGATGTCGGCGCACTCGAGTGGCTGCGCGCTAACGTGCGCGGCACGCCAATCGTCCTGGAGGCGCACCTGGAAGCGTATCGCTGGGGCGGGCGCGTCTCGGTTTATACCGGTCTGCCGACGATCCTCGGCTGGCCCTGGCATATGACGCAGCAGCGCAGCGTGGCCGATTCGGGACCGGTGATCGAAGCGCGCAAGATGTTGATCCGCAACCTCTACAATGACGCGAATGCCAGAGAAACCCTCCGACTGTTGCGGCTCTACGGCGTTGAATATGTGATTGTCGGGCAACTCGAGCGCGCGCTCTACGACCCGGCGGGGCTGGCGAAGTTCGACGCACTGGCAGCCGCCGGTCAGATTGAAACGGTCTACAGCGCAGGTGAAACGCGCATTTATCGTGTGCCGCCCGCCGACCACGCGCCTGCGGTGCTCACGACGTCGCTGCCGGTGCGCGCGCCCGCTCCGAAGGCACAGAACGACCTGATGCTGCCGGTGCGCGTTGGCGAATTGCCCGCCGTCGAGATGCACGGCTGGAATCGTCTGGCGGACAATCACGTTGTGGCTGTGATCCTCTGGTTGCTGGCGTGGTACATACTTGCGGCGCTGGGGCTGCCGCTGGCGGCGCTGGTGTTCGGCGCGCATGCGCCAGACGGAGGCTGGCTCTGGGCGCGCTTGATCGGGATATTGCTGTTCGGATATGCGGTCTGGCTGCCGGTCAGCGCGCGCCTGTGGCAGTACGACGTGTGGGGGATGGCGCTCGGATTGATCCTGACTCTGGCAGTGAGCGGGGCGGCGCTGGCGGCGCTGGGCAGACGTCAGATTCGTGAGGAAGCCGAGGCGCCGTCGTCGCCAGCGCTTATCCTTGACCTGCGCCGGGGGTTGTGGACGTTACGTGAGATGGTGCGCGAACGCTGGCGCTGGATCGCTGGCGGTGAAGCGCTCTTCCTGAGCGCGTTCGCGTTTCTGCTGACGCTCCGCTGGCTGAACCCCGACCTGTGGCAGCCGATCTGGGGCGGTGAAAAGCCGTTCGAGTTCGGGTTTCTCAATGCGCTGATCCGCACTCCTGTGCTGCCGCCGTACAACCCGTTCTACAGCGACGGTATTATCAACTACTACTACTACGGCTTTTTCCTGATGTCGCTGCCGGTGCGTCTGACCGGCATTGCGCCGGAGGTCGCCTACAACCTGATTGTGCCGACGCTGTTCGGGTTGATGCTGACCGCAGTGTTCGCCTTCATTGTTCGCATCCGCAGTTCGTGGCGCTGGGGTGTGGCAGGCGCATTGCTGGTCGGCGTCGCAGGCAATCTGGCAGCAGTCTTCCCGGCTAACTGGGCGCGCGGTTTCGCACCGGTGATCGCGTCGCTGGAGGAAGGGCTCCCCGGTTTCGGCGAGCGCCTGGGTGACTGGTTCGTCGGTCCGACGCGGGTGATTCCTTCGACCATCAATGAGTTCCCATACTTCAGTTTCCTCTTTGCCGATCTGCATCCCCACACGATCGCGCTGCCTTTGACCGTGCTGATGATCGCGCTGGCGTTTGAGGCGTTTGTCGCTCAGCCCGGCGCGTGGTACGACCGCATCGTGCGCTGGGGAGTAACAGTGCTGACGCTCGGTGCACTGGCAGTCACGAACTCCTGGGATTTCCCGACGTATGGCCTGATCCTGGGAGGGGCGCTGCTGGGGCGCGCATGGCGCGAGTCACGACGCATCGATTGGCGGCTGGCAGCTCGCCTGGGAAGCGCGGCGCTCGGCGGCGTAGCGCTTGGCGGCGCCGCGCTTGCACTCTATCTGCCGTTCTTTCAGAACTTCCGGGCGATGGTCAGCGGCGTCGGCCTGGTGCGCGACGCGACGCATCTGAGCGATTATCTGCTGCTTTACGGGATTTTCCTGGCGCCGCTGGTCGTGGTGCTGTTTGGCGCGGCGTGGCAGGCGTTGAACATCGCCTATCGCCGGTCGCTGCGCGGACGACTCGCGACGATTGGCGCGTCGCCGGAAGCGACGGGGTTTGTGGCTGGAGCGCCAGGAGCGCCGGGGATGGGGCGCGTGCCGCTGGCGCTTCTAATGCTGACCGGCGGCATCGTCTTCGTGACTGGCGCGGTGACGCTGCTGCCGCCGCTCCTGCTGGCGTTGCGCCTTGAAGGGCTGGCAACGGCGGCGGGCGTGGCGGCAGAGATGCTTTCGCCGTTGACGTTGCGCATCTGGCTCGTAGCGCTCCTGGCAATCACGCTGGGCGTGGCGCTCGTGCGCGCGTTGAGTCCGGGCGCCTGGTTCGCCTTCTGGTCGCTCGGCGTTGCACTGATCGTGTCGCTGCTGTGCGAAATCCTCTATGTGCGCGATCACCTCGACGGCGGCGAATGGTACCGGATGAATACGGTCTTCAAGTTTGGTTTGCAGGCGTGGGTGTTGCTGGCGATTGCTGCAACTCTGCTCTTGCCGTCGTTGCTGCGTGCGCTCCAGCGACGCGGCGCAGCGGCGCAGGCTATCGGGTACGGCGCCCTGACCGCTCTCGCCATCCTTGCAGCGGTCTATCCGGTCGTTGGAACAGCGAGCCGCACGGCGTACCGCTTCCCCGGCAATACGACCGGACCGACCCTCGATGGGCTGGCGTTCATGGAGCGCGAGTCGTTCCCGCTTCCCGCATACCTGCAATCGACTGGCGCGCCGCCGGTGATTATTCCGCTCCGCTACGATTATGAGGCGATCCGCTGGCTTGATCGGAACGTCCGCGGCACGCCGGTGGTGCTCCAATCGAGCATCGAGTTCTACCGGGCATATGGGGTGCGCATCGCCGCCAACACTGGCTTCCCCACAATTGTCAGTCCGCTGCACGAAAGTGAGCAGCGCGACCCGCAGGCGGTCTACCGGCGCGATCTGGATGTCATCCAGATTTATCGCACGACCGACATCCAGGAGGCATTGCGGCTCCTGTCGCGCTACCAGGTACGATATGTCTATGTTGGTCCCATCGAGCGCGCCGTCTACGGCGAGGCCGGGTTGCTTAAGTTCCAGCAGATGACCGGGTCGTTCCTGGAGGTGGCGTTCCGCAATGATCAGGTGACGATCTATCGCGTCAATGATAATGTGTATGCTCTGCCGATGCTCCCGCCGCTGAACCGACCAGCAACGGCACCGGTTGCGCCATTGCCGGAGGAGGAAGACGCGGTCGAGCCAGAACCGGTTGCGCCAGTTGCGCCGCCCGACAATGACCTGCGGAACCCGGCGGTTATCGTAGAACTGGAACGGCAGGTCCAGGCGAATCCCAACGATGCTGGTCCCGCATTCGCGCTGGCAGAACGGTACCGTGCGCTTGGTCGATTTGAAGAGGCTGTGGCGGTGCTCAGGCCGGCGACCCGCGCCAATCCGAACGATGTGGCGCTGCATCATCTGTTTGGCGACATTCTGATCGATGCGAAGCGTTTCGATGAAGCGATCGAGGCATACCGCGCTGCGGTGCGCGCCAGTCCGGTCGCGGGCAATTACACCAAACTTGGTGTGGGATTGCTGACTATCGGGCGACCGGGGGATGCAGAGCGGGAGTTCTTGCAGGCAATCGCCGTTGATCCGACGCTTCCTGAGCCGTACTTCCGGTTGGGAACGCTCTACGAGCAGCGCGGCGACGAGCGCCAGGCAATCCAGCGGTACCGTGAGTATCTCAACATCGCGCCCGACGGCTACCTGGCGCCGCTGGCGCGTGAGGCGCTCGAACGACTCGGAGCGTCGCCGTGAAGGGTGGGGCATCGGCTGAACGTTCATAATCACACAAAGGCACGAAGGCGCAAAGGTTGCAGGTTGAAGGTTGCACGTAGAGCCGGTGCAATGCACCGGCTGTAGCGTTGCTGTAGCGCGGGGCATAGGGCAAGAGGCGATGGTTCGGGAAGATTGAAGGGTGCAGGTGATAAGGTAAAAGGTGAAGGGTGAAAGGTGGGAAGGTTAACCCCTAACCCCTAACCCTTAACCCCTAACCCCTACCCCCTGCCCTCCAGTTCTCGGTTCTTGGTTCTTGGTTCTCAATCATGCTCACCGCCATCATCACATACTGGCTCGCGGCTCTGGCATTCGGCATCGTCGGCATGCCGACGGCGCGTCTGCTGTTTGGCGCGCTGCCCGACTGCGGCTACGCTTTCGCCCGCATTATAGGATTGCTGCTGACGGGATACGTCGCCTGGCTGGTTGCGATGTTCGGTCTGGCGCCGTTTGGCGCGCCGCTCATTGTCGTTGCGGCGCTGGCAGTGTGTATCAGCGGCGTGCTGGCGCTGCGCCAGACATCGCCAGCGGTGGCGTCGCCTGCGGCTGCCGTTCGCTGGGTGCGACTCAACTGGGGCGTTATCGTGTTTTATGAGGCGCTGTTCGCCGCTGCCCTCGTCTTTCTGGCGCTGCTGCGGGCGCAGGAGTATGGCTTCGTCGGTCCGCACCCCTGGGGCACTGAACGACCGATGGACTACGCTTTCTTCAACGCGATCCGTGTCAGCGCCGTCTTCCCGCCGCATGACCCCTGGATGTCAGGCTACAGCATCAACTACTACTACTTCGGGTATCTTCTCATGGCGGCAGTGTCGCTGGTTACGGGCGCACATCCGGCAGTCGGATACAATATGTCGCTGGCGCTGATCTTCGCGCTGACTGCGCTCGGCATTGCAGGGCTGATCCACAATCTGGTCAGACTGGCGACGGCGGTGACGTCACACAACGCTTCGCCATCGCTATCAACGGCGGCTGCCAATACTGACCGCGTAGACGCCGCTGTATCGCACGCAGACTGTACGGTTTCTCTTCGCGGCCTTATGGTTTTTGAAAAATTATTCCGCTATCCGCCCGCTCGCCCGGCGCCTGAAGTCGCGGGCTACGGTCGCGAAGCCCGCCTGCGCGGACTGGACCGGGCGATACCGAATTATTTTCTCAAACTCCATCAGGCAGCGCTTGCGTATCCGATCAGCCGGGGGCGCACCGTTCTTTGGGGCGTGCGCCGCATCGCTGGCGTCGCGCAGCAACCGATGACGGCGCAGAAAGAACCGGCAGACCTCCCGGTTCCATCGAGCGCTCTGCCGCTCCCTGCGTCTCCCGATGGCGCCGCAGCCTCATCGGTGAGCGATGGTGCGCCAGAGAGTGAAACGACGCCTCCGCCAGACGGCGCACAGAACACGCAGTCTCACACGCGCCGTCGAGGAGTGTGGCAGGGCTGGATCGCCATGCTGCTTACCGTCATCGCGGTGCTGCTGGCAGGCAATCAGGCAGGGACGCTGCAAATCATTGTCGGCGACGAGCGCATTGTAGCACTTGATGGTGTGCAACTGGCATCGGCAGTCGTGCAGGCGTTGAGTGGCGCAGAAACGATCACGCTGCCGTACCCGGCGCGCACCGGCGATTTCAAGGAGTTTGCAACCCTGAGCCGGGAGGATCGCATTGCAGATTTCAACTGGTGGTGGCCCTCACGAGTCGTGTGGGACGAACGCCCCGGCTGGAACCCGGAAACGCAGCAGATCGAAGTGTCGCGCCACTACGCCATTACAGAGTTTCCCTTTTTCTCGTTCTGGCTTGGCGATATGCACCCCCACGTCATGGCGCTGCCGTTCGGCGTACTGGCGCTGACGCTGGCGCTGAACCTGCTGGTGCGCGCGGCGACGCCGCGCCTGTGGCGCAATCGCGCTGAACTCCTGCTGTCTGGCGTGATCCTTGGCAGTCTGTATATGATCAACAGTTGGGATCTGCCGACCTATCTGCTGCTCTTCCTGGGAACGCTGGCGCTTAAAACCGCAACACAACCCGATACTGTCATCCTCTCGGGCAGAGCGCTGTCCGGCATACCGCTTCTTGACCGCTTCGCACCGCACTGGCGCGGCTATCTGGCGAATGCCCTGTTGATCATCGCTACCAGTGTCATTCTGATTGCGCCGTTCCTGCTTACTTTCACCTCGTTGATCGGCGGGCGGGCGCCGCTCATCGATCTGCCGCTGATCGGCGGGCTGACCCGCATCCTTGGCTTCGTCACCAGCAAGACCGGTCTGCACAGTTTTCTGATCATCTTCGGCGTCTTTCTGGCGCCGCTCATCGGTCTGGCGGCGGCGCTGGCGCGCGGCACGGCGCGCGCGCTTCTGATCGCATCCGGCGTTGTGGTTGTGATCGGCGCATTGATCGGTTTCCCGCTGGCGGCGCTTCTTCCGCTCGGTCTGGCGGCGGCGCTGATCGCCGCACAGCGCGCCGATCATCCGGCAGACGCATTCGCGCTGGCGGCGCTGACGCTCGGCAGCGCGATCTGCCTCGGCGTTGAACTGGTGTACATCCGCGACGTATTTGAGAACCGGATGAACACTGTGTTCAAGTTCTATTATCAGACCTGGCTGATCTGGGGTATAGCAGCGGGATACGCCGCCTGGCGACTGGCGCAGATCGCTGGAACCCTCTGGCAGGCGCAGCCACGGAGAGGCGGCATTGTTGCCGTGAAGCTGGCTGCGCTGGTAGTTGCGCTCATGCTCCTAGCGAGCGGGTTGACCTACCCCTGGCTGACAGCGGGCAAAGCGTTCGCCGAGGGGCGGCATGTCGGGCTGGAAGGGCGCACGCCGCGCGAACGGACGCCGGAAGGCGCCGAGGCGATCGCCTGGGTGCGCGCCAATATACCCGGCGATGCCGTCATTCTCGAAGCTGTGGGACCGTCCTACGACACAGCGGGCATTGGATACGGCGGCGTCTCATCGAGCACGGGACGGGCAACCGTGATGGGATGGGAAGGGCACCAGCAGCAATGGCGCGGCGGCGACCCGCAGTTGCTGGCGCAAATCGCTCCACGCGCCGCCGATGTGGCAACGATCTACAGTACCACCGATGTCGCTCAGGCGCGCGCGCTGTTGGCGACCTATGACGTCGACTATATCTACGTCGGCGAAGCCGAACGCCAGACCTATCCGGCGGAAGGACTGGCGAAACTCCCCGCGCTGGGAGATGTCGTCTTCCAGAACAGCGAGGTGACGATCTACAGCGTTCGACCGTAATCAGCGATACCCCTCCGCCTGCATCTCGAACAGGCGGGCATAGGTTCCGCCCCGCTGCAGCAGTTCAGCGTGCGAGCCGATCTCCGTAATGCGCCCCCCTTCGATCACAGCGATCCGGTCCGCCATGCGCACTGTTGAAAACCGGTGCGAGATCAACACAGCAATCTTCCCCGCTGTCAGGTCGCGGAACCGCTGAAAAATCTCATACTCATGCTCAGCATCAAGTGCGGAAGTTGGCTCATCGAGCACCAGCACCTCGCTATCACGCATAAATGCGCGGCTCAGCGCAATTTTCTGCCACTGCCCGCCGGAGAGTTCAAAACCATTCTCGAACCAGCGCCCAAGCATCGTCTCCATGCCGGAGGGCAGCGTTGCCACAATCTCATCAGCGCCGCCGCGCTGCGCCGCTTCGCCGATCCGCTGCATATCATCGAGACGGTCGATCTGACCGAAGCCGATATTTTCACGCACTGTCAACTGATAGCGGACGAAATCCTGAAAGATCACACCAATGCGACAGCGCAACTCGTCGAGATCATAGTCGCGCAGGTCCACCCCGTCGAGCAGAATCTGTCCCTCCGTCGGGTCATAGAGGCGGGTAAGCAGTTTGATCAGCGTCGTTTTCCCCGCGCCATTCGGTCCGACAAGCGCGAGTTTCTCGTCCGGGGCGATCGTCAGGTTGATCTCGCGCAGCGCCCACTCCTCTCGTCCGGGGTAGCGAAACGACACATTGCGAAACTCAAGACCGCGCTGCAAACGTGGCGGAACGGGAACCGGCTGCGCCGCCTGCGTCATCTGTGGTGACAGGCTCAGAAACGTGAACAGGTTCTCCATGAACAGACCATGTTCGTACAGGCGGGTGATACTGCCGAACAGGCTTTGAAACGCGCCCTGGCTCTGGCGAAACAGGGTCAGATAGAAGGTCATGCCGCCGAGCGTAATTGCGCCACCGATTGTCAGAAACACAATCCAGGCGTAGGCGCCATAGTAACTGAGGCTGGCGAGCACGCCCCATCCCACGCTGATGATCGAACGGCGGCGCGCCAGATCGGCGTCCTCACGAAAAATCGTCTGGAAGGCGTCGCTGTAGCGCTTCAATAACGGTTCGCCAAGATTGAACAGTTTGACCTCCTTGACACTGCTATCGACCGTCAGCAGGTGTTCCAGGTAGTTCATCCGGCGAAATTCCGGCGCGCGCCAGGTCAGCATGCGGAAATAGAGGTTGCTATACCGCCCCTGGGCGACAAATGCGGGGATCGTGGCGCCAAACAGCACCAGCGTGATCAGTGGGCTGAATGCCAGGAGCAGCACTGCAAACGAGAGCAGCGTCAACAGGTTTTGCACCACGTTGTACGACCCATTGATAATGCCAAGCGCGCGGAAGTCGGCTTCGCGCCGGGCATTTTGCAGTTTATCGTAGAAACTGGCGTCCTCAAAGTAGTGCAGATCGAGCGTCAGAGCTTTGCGGATGATCTCGGTGTTAATGGTGTGCGCCAGGCGCGCATTGAGCACGTGCTCATAAAACGTGCGCATCTGAGCAGCGGCAGCGCTGATCAGCAGCAGCGTCAGTTCAAACCCCAGGTAGGGCAGCGCGCGTTCGAGGCCGACAAGCGGATCGAGACGCGCCGTAAACGAATCAACAACCGAATCGACGATCAGGGCGCCCGCCCAAGCCTGTGCTGCGGGAAGTGCAGCCGCTATTAACGTCAGCGCCGCCATGATGACGGTTGATGTTCGATCCGCCTTCCACACCAGGCGGAAAGCGCCGGGGATGTTGCCGAATGCATTGCGTATTTGCGCAAGGCGTTCCGTCCAGGAGGCGGGGGTTTCCGGCTCAAACGGGCGGCGGGCGCACCGTCTTCCGGGCGTGTCCAGCATGGTCGTCCTCATCGAGACAGCGACGCGCCTGGCATAGCGCCAGGCGCGCATCAGGGAGAATTCCTCCTTATGATACCACGCAGTCTCGTTTGGGGCTAATGAACGTTCACGGAACTTCTCAAAACCATAAGCTGCGTGCTACAGTTGCGAAGCCTGCCTTCTCATCGACTCATCATCAACTGCGCGCGATCCTCCGGCGAGATTGGTTCAAACTGCCCGTTGCGATTCAGATAGACGATTGCCTCATTCTTGACCTTCACCAGCATATCGAGCGCGCCATCGTTGTTGAGATCGGCGAAATCGAGCAGAACCGGCGTCTTGTCCTCCCCTGCGCCGAACAGGTACGGACCGGTGATTACCCTGGTTTGTGTGCTGTCGCCGCCGGGCATGTAGATGACCACGACCTGTCGGTTAAGGTTCATCGCAATAAAGTGACTCGGCGCGGCGGGATTATCGCCGTGCCCCACGACCGCCCGCGCGTGAAAGGTGCGTGTCGTGCCGTAGCGCAGATCGTCGAGGCGTTCGCGCCCCCATCCGACGACGTTGCCCATCACGGCGTAGATTGCCAGGAGCGCCAGCAAACCGGTAATCAGATACATGACGCTATTGACGCCCACACGCGGCACAACCGTCAGCGGGCGACCCGATAAACGGGGGTTATTCCGCAGATCCTTACTTGTGACTGCCATCATTCACCCTCCTTGAGTTCAGATCTGATGCCTCTCGCCGCTGTGGGCGTTCCTTCGCAGGAAAATAAAACGTTTGTGCTACTTTCGGGTTTATATAGTACCAGAACATGTTTGCTATGTCAAGGGGATGGTGCAGCAATCGGTGCAGCCGTGATTTGTCAGGATGCGCCGCATCGCTGCGGGCTGATGAACACTAAGAAAGATGATCGGGAGGAAACAGGTCGCGCTCGATCGATCCGCCGTTCCATGGCGGTGCAACGCGCGTAAAGTGTTCAACCGAGTTGAGGCGTCGCTGAAGCGGTTTGGGCAGGCGCCGCAGCCAGCCGATGCCGCCGCCCTGGCTGTGATGGCACTCCCGCGCTCGTATGGCCTGCTCGAAGTATGCAGAGGTGTCAATGGTCGTTGTCACTGGCGTCGCCTCGCGTGCGGCGCGCACCAGATCCACGTCGCCGTTCCGTCCGAAGCGGCTCGGGTCTTTTCCCAACACCCGCATAACGAAGACGACCGACGAGAGAAACCGTGTGCCGAACGTCGAGTAGTAGAGGCGTTGCGGTTGCCACGGCGACAGACCGGCATCGATCTGTTCGGAGTAGAGAGTCGGATTTCCCGCAGCCTCAAAGGCTGCTGTCGTTGCGCGATGGCAGAAAATGTGATCAGGATGTCCGTAGCCGCCGTAGGGACCAAACGTTACGACAACGTGCGGTTGAATAGCGCGTATGAGCGCAACAATTTGTCCTGCGACGCGGGCGAGCGGTTGTCGGATCAGGGCAGCGGGATGCTGATTGTCTGGCGAACCGGCCATGCCGGAGTCACGATGACCCAGAAAGTGAACGCCGGTCAGTCCCAACACGCTCGCCGCGCACATCTGCTCGACGGTGCGCAGTGCGCCGACGTCGGCATACCCTGCCAGCATTTCGGGCGGAACATCGCCCGCTTCGCCGCGGGTGGCGCAGGCGTAATGCACTGCCACGCCATCGTTTGCGTAGCGCAGAATTGTCCCGGCATTGCCGAAACTCTCATCGTCCGGATGGGCGTAGACGAAGAGGATTCGCCGTTCTGCAACATAATTGCGCAACCAGCGCGAATCGATTCCGTAAGCTGTGAGATCTTGAGTTGATTGGGTGGTCATAGTCTGGTTCTTGATTCCTGCTTATCCGGCAAGCCCTTCGTCTGCCGCTCAGGATCGACTTGCCTGAACAGGGTATGAAACGGAGTCGCTGGAGCTCGGTCTGGTCAGATCGGGCTGCATCCGGTTGCCAACCACGGCGCACAGTCGCTCAACAGCAGCCTCGGCAGCGTCATCAAACGGTGAGAGGAGCAGCGTCGCCCCCATGTCGAGATATTCTGCGCCCTTCTCTGCGCCGTCGACAGTGACAGCGATGACGCCGTTGAACCCCAGATTCCGCAGTGTTCGAATGGCGGTCATATGACCGTCAGCTTCCATCAGGGGTCCCAGACTACGTGGTATGGTCGAGATTACTGCCCTGACCCCGGTCAGTGGCAGATGCGCCAGCACTTCCGGGTCGTCGGCATCGCCGAAGATTGCGTCCAGCCCCTTTTCACGCCATTTGCGCACTGCTTCAGGGTTGAAGTCCACGCCCAGCAGACGCGATCCGGCTGACGCCAACCCCTGACCGATGCGACTGCCGTAGCGTCCAAAACAATCGTGGACGAAAATGTCAGCGCCACGGCGACGTACAGCGCAGTCAGCCAGTCCATCCCCATGGCAAGGCACAAACCAAAGCCCAGCAGCGACGTGAAGAGCACCTGACCCAGCCCGGTCGCTACTGCGACTTGCCCGATGCTGCGCACCAGATTGACATCGAGTTTCAGCCCGACCAGAAACAGCAGCACTGCGATCGAGATCTGACTCAGCAGCGCAACGACCTCTCTCGAATGGATCAGGTTGAGAACGTCAGGTCCGGCAAGAATGCCTGCAGCACTGAACGCGACGATCAGGGGCTGGCGCAAGATAAGACCCGCTATTCCCAGAACTGTCGCCAATCCCAGCAGAAGCGCAATTTCGTAAAACGTCCCGATCTCCAACGTCACTGCTCCTGCGTTGAGTCAGGGTTCCTCACCAGCGTAACAATGCCGCTGTTCCGCCCATATCGCGGAGCAAACGCTCTTCCGCCGGACCGCGAACAAACTCGAGACGAGCGCCGAATTCAGCCGCCAGATCCCAGACGTGGTCGCGCAGCGCTACCTCCTCAGGCTCGCTACATAGGAGCCTGGCGATGTCCTGCGTGACAGCTACGAACCGGTCCTCCCGGCAGCGCCAGATGCGCGCCTCGAGCGACCAGGGCAACACCCATACCTGAACGCGCCCCAACTGCAACGCATCGAGCACCGGGTCCATCCCCCACAAGCCAGGCTGCTCGCGGATATGATCCAGCAACTCGATTTCGGTGCGCCGTTCGGCTTCTTCCAGCGCTGGCAGAATGCGCTCCTCCAGATCTTTGCGCGCAGGCGTCGCCGCGTTTTTTGGATGCGGGATTCGCGCCACGATTCGATTGCGCGTACCACGACTCAGGTAACTCTCGAAATGGCGCACCTGCCACTGCTCTCCCATTAGCGCCAGACGTTCGATATCGAGTCGATCCAGAGCCTTATCGAGCAATTGCGACAGGCGACCATAGAATCGGTGCATCCACGCGCTGACTCTTGCTGCAGCGCGTTCCTCGGGGCTTAAGCGGTCATAACGACCGCCGGGACCCACACCGCGGGCATCGAACGCATCCGTGATTCTTTGCGCCAGGTCGCGCAGCTCGCGCCATTCAACTGGCGTGATGTCGGCGAAGATCTGCTCATCTTCGCGGATGTCACCCAGAAATACTTCGTAGAACCGCCAACCGCCGCTTTCGAGATGCAACACGCCTGCCCGCTCGTATTCGTCCACGGCAAAGAAGAGCGGCGTGAGGTAGGGTGCGCCGTAACGCATATCCACTCGCCCGCGCGCCAGATCGACGACCGGCAATTCGACCCGTAAATCGAGACGTTCGGTATACAGCTCGCCGTTTGCGTCACGCACGGCAAAGAGCGCCATGGTGCGCGCTTCGGGACGTTCGGCTTCAAGCAGCTCCAGGACGGCATCGTACAGAGGAGTGTCGCGTTTGCCTTCCCGATTGCGGATTTCCGGCATCTCTTTCAAGGTGTTTTTCACGCGCTTGAGCCAGGCTTTGCCGGCATTTTCGAGTTTTGCCGGATTGACAT
Source organism: Roseiflexus sp. (assembly GCA_025055265.1). Lineage (GTDB taxonomy): Bacteria > Chloroflexota > Chloroflexia > Chloroflexales > Roseiflexaceae > Roseiflexus. The sequence goes on along the minus strand of JANWXL010000489.1, from coordinate 2,501 downwards.
CGCAATAGATCGACAGCACCGGCGTCTGCGCCTGGTCAAAGCGCTCGCGCAGCGTCTGAATCTGTCGTTCAAAGTCCAACATAAGACAATCCCTCTGGGCTTTGAATACATATTCCGCTATCTGCCTGTCCGCCCGGCGCCTGAAGTCGCGGGCTACGGTTGCGAAGCCCGCCTTCGCGGGCTAGATCCAGCGATACCGGATTGATTTCTCGAACTCCATTTCTAAGGGGCGCTTATGCTGATACGGAAGGCTCATCCAGGTCTCCGTATCGCTGAGTGTGACGCTACGTGCGCCGGGCGCTCAAACTCCCCGCTTCAGAAGTGACCTGCTATTATACCACGTTCTCTCACAAAGAATTAACGCGCTCTTTTCCTTCCAATCGCAGTGTCACCGGGTATAATGAACATGCGTCTGGAGAGGCACTGATTGCATGTATCGCTATCTGATCGCTCTTATTGTTCTCGTTCTTGTGCTGGCGGCGCCTCCCCCCCCACCTGTTGCAGCCCGCGAGGTTTCTGATGAACTCGTGGTCGGCCTTGCGGCAGGCTGGTCGCTGACGGCCAATGTGCGCGTTCGCGGTCCGCTCGCCGCGCCCCTCGATGCGCTGCTGGCGCAGGCTGGCGCTCAAGAGGCGCAGGCGATCGGCGGCAATGCCTACCTGCTGCGCTTCGCCCGTTCATTTGACACGCACGCGCTGATCAGGCGCCTGCACAGCACGCCAGGCGTTGTCTACGCAGAACCGAACCGTGAACGTCGGTTGCTGCGCGTCCCGAACGACGAGGGGAGCGAGCGTCAATGGTCACTGGCGGTCATTCAGGCGTTCGACGCCTGGAGCGTCACGACCGGAGGCGACATCATCATCGCCATCCTCGACACTGGCGTGTCGCCGTCGCATCCCGATCTGAGCGGGCGCGTGCTGTCCGGCTTCGATTTTGTCAACCTTGACGACGATCCGCGCGACGATGACGGGCATGGGACGTTTACCGCCGGGGTTGCGGCTGCCGAAGGCGACAATGGGATTGGTGTTGCCGGGGTGTGCTGGCGCTGCCGTATTCTGCCGGTGAAGGTGCTCAACCGGCGCGGTCGCGGGAATGACGCCGCCATCGCCGCTGGAATCCGTTTCGCCGTGGATCGTGGCGCACGCATCATCAGCATGAGCTTCGGCGGACCAGACGACTCGCGCGTGTTGCGCGAAGCGGTCGCTTACGCGCTGGAACGCGGTGCGCTCCTGGTTGCAGCGTCGGGCAACGGGCAGGCAGAGGGCAATCTGCCGAACTATCCCGCCGCCTATCCCGGCGTTCTGGCAGTTTCAGCGACTGGACCAGAAGATACAATCACAAGTTTTTCGACGACAGGCGACTTCGTTTCGCTCGCTGCGCCAGGCGCGGGGGTGTGGAGCACGCTATGGCGACTCAGCAGCGGCGACACGTATGGATTTGCCGATGGCACATCCGCAGCCTGCCCGCATGTGGCAGGCGCGGCGGCGCTCGTCTGGACAGTGCGCCCGGAACTTTCCGCCCGCCAGGTTGCTGAGGTTTTGATGCTTGGCGCTGATGATCGCGGCGCGCCCGGCAAAGATCCGGCCTATGGCTATGGACGTCTGAACCTGTTTCGCGCTGTGCAGGTCGCACTGGATCCAAACCTTCTGACCCGTTCACGGATCGAGGGGGTCGTGCGCAGCGCCGCTCTGGATCAGACCGTAGTTGCGTTGAGCTCCGGGCAGGAAACCCGCCCCGATGCAAGCGGCTTTTACCGTTTCGACAATCTCCCTGCCGGTCGATACACGATCACGGTTCGCAGTCCGTCTGGCGAATCGCAGCAGCAGGTGTCGCTCACCGGCACGGCGCTCAGCGTGGCGCGCGTTGATTTTGCGCTGGATAGCGCCATCGCCGCTCAAGCTGCATTTGCGCCGGTTCCACCGCAGCGTGGCGTGGTCTACTTCCCCGAAACCGGGCATACCCTGCGCGGCGTCTTCCTCGCCTACTGGCGCGCGCACGGCGGATTGCCGGTCTTCGGGTATCCGATCAGTGAGGAGTTCACTGAGCGCGGCGAAGACGGGCGCGAAGCGCGGGTACAGTATTTCCAGCGGCACCGGTTTGAACTCCGCCCCGAGAATCGTCCGCCGTACAACGTTCAGTTGAGCCGCATGGGCGACGTCGTCCTGCGCGCACGCGGCGTGGACTGGTTCACGCTGCCGAAAAGCGCGCCCATGCCAGGGTGCCGCTATTTCCCCGAAACAGGTCACAATCTCTGCGAGCCATTCCTCAGCGCCTGGCGCTCGAAAGGGCTGGAGTTCGACCGCAGACGCGGCAAGTCGGAAGCCGAGAGCCTGGCGCTGTTTGGCATGCCGATCTCCGAGCCGCAGATCGAAACGCTGCCCGACGGTCGCATGATCCTGGTGCAGTGGTTCGAGCGCGCGCGTTTCGAGGATCACGGACCGGACGGCATTTTGTTCGGGCTGCTTGGCGAAGAACTGGCGCGCATTCGGGGATGGCGCTGA
>JANWXL010000386.1 GCA_025055265.1 Roseiflexus sp. | reverse complement strand
ATGCGTCATACGCGCCGTCTCATCGGAGAGCGTCCTGATGCGGAAGGTCGCAGCGAGACTTCGACGAGCACGCCTTTCTGAAACATTACTTTTTCCGCATTAGGAAGCCATCGTTGGACTTGTGGGTAATGCATAGAGCGTCGCTGGAGAGGGGGCTGGGGTGAGGAAGAAAAAGGCTTTGAGACGCGGAAAACGTCCCTCGTCTCTAAAAACTCTACACTTGAGAGTTCTCCCCCCCCTTGCGCCCCCCGCACGCGGGGGGTTGAGGGAGGAGGAGGAGCCGTTCTAATTCGCCTCTGATTGCGCCCCCCGCACGCGGGGGGTTGAGGTCATTCGTGTGGATGATGCGCAGGGTGTAGACTTGCGCCCCCCGCACGCGGGGGGTTGAGCAACTGCGCCGCGACATCGCCGCTTTTGCCGACTTGCGCCCCCCGCACGCGGGGGGTTGAGGGCCAGCTGCTGCGCCGGACTGTCGCCCGCCTTTTGCGCCCCCCGCACGCGGGGGTTGAGGGAAGAAGAGAGGGTTGGGGCGTCCTGTTGCTTGAAACGGGCGACGCCACATAAGAGCTTGCTAAGAAAATCTACGCTTGTGAGGACGCCAACCTCCCCTGAGTGCAGGCTCGATTGTCCAGATTTTGGTTGATCTTCCTATGAGAGGCTATCGATCCCAGGCTGGCGGATGCAGTGAGTCTGGGATTGCCTCATCGACGTTTGTTCTGTATCAGCGCGAGCGCATTTCTACTGGTCACAGCTTCTTTCGCCGCCGGATCCAAGGATGAACGGCCCGGCGGCAGCCCGTGATGCCGCCCGATAGTAATGGGGATCCTCTTCCCAATAAACCAAAAAGTTCCTGTTCTCTGTCTCCTCTGAAAGTGTGCTCATATAAGCAAATATTAAGGCGACGTTTGCATCAGGTAATAGAGTGGTTACGACAATGATGTACAGTTGGCTACAACAGTACAACGTGCATCAAGGCGTGAGATATGAAACACTCTCGTTTTCATCTGAACCCCGCATTCCCGGATCTGATCGCTCGCGCCGGTTTATCACAGCGTGCCTTTGCGCAGCGTGCGGGTGTCAGTCTTTCGACCATCGCAGGATTGATCCATCCCAGGCCGCATCTTGGGCGTCGGGGGAGCATGCAACGGCGCACTGCGTGGTTGCTTGCTAGAGCATACGCCGAAGTAACCGGCATGAGCGTCGATGAGGCGTTCCGCCTGCTCATTTGTGAGCAAGCGGATGAGGAAAAAAGCGCCCGGTGAACTATCGCCTTTTGGGATTGAGCGGTATGAATGCTTCCGGTGAACAACACATGCTCTGCCATGTCGCCGATGACGTGCTCACCTTCATCGAGCAGCGAGAGGCTGAGCAGATTGCATATGGCATCTACGATGTCATCATGACTGGCGCTGAAGTGATTGCGGGTTTTCGTCCGCACAGCTTGCGCTTTGATACGGATGCCGAGCGCTATGAGCAGGTCTGCAGCGCGCTTCAACTGCTCTACGAACGTCTTGACGTTCTGCGACTTGATGATGACCCTGCGGCGTCCGTTGAGATGTGGGTTCTGCGTAGCCGTATCGCTGAGATGGTGCGGCTAATCGCCCTGGTGCGTCAACGCATTGTCTGGTTCTCTAATCAGAGGGAGTCTCATCGCCTGAGCTCCAGCAAGCGATTGGTTACAGATGTAACTCTTACAGTACAGTCACGCCTCGTCCCGCGACGGGATCGCCCTTCAGCTGAGATTCTTGCAACCACACTGCGCGCAAGTGAAGATCATCAACGCGTGGCGGCGTACCTTACGGAGGTCATTGACCGGTCGCTCCCTAAACTTCGATTGCTGAGCGGCTTTCAGCAGCGCGCTTTTGAGGCCATTCTCAGGGCCATCGACTCAGGCGAACGAGGGGGCGGTTCGCGCGGTGTGGCGGTGACGGCTGGAACAGGCGCCGGAAAAACCTATGCCTTCTTTCTGCCAGTGCTCGTCTACTCCTTGCTCGCACGCTGTCTGCGCGGTCAGGTTGGCGTCAAAGCGATCTGCATCTACCCGCGGGTTGCGCTCTCCGAGAATCAGTTGAGCGATTTTATCGAAATATTGTTCCATGTAAATCGGCGCCTCGCCGTTGCGGGGCTGCCAGCGCTGACGATCGGCATCGAAAGCGGTGCGACGATGTATACCATCGACGACCTGCGCACAGCGTTCGCTTCGCCGGATCATCGTCAGAAACTGGCAGCGATGCGCGGTTGGACGTATGCTGAGGAACTGCGAGCGTTTCAGGCGCCCTTTGCTGAATGTGTCGGCTCTGAAGAGCATCGTTGCGCCGAATCAGACACACGGCTGGTCATTTACGAGGATGATCCGCTGACGCTGGCGTGTCCGCAGTGCGGTGCGCGGTATCCCTTCATCAAGTATATCCGCGAAGGAGTGATGGATCGCAATCCGCCCGATATTCTCGTGGCGACCACCGAATCGCTCAATCGACGCTTGTTGAGCAGCCGTTATCAGTATCTGTTTGGCAATGACGATGTTTGCGCGCCAACGGTGGTCATGCTTGATGAGATCCATCTTCAGGCATCGACAGCCGGTGCGCAGACTGCGTTGCTGTTGCGCCGCTTGATAGCCCGGATTCGCGAAGGGAAACTAGCTCGTGGCGATCACGATCGCGTGGTCTTTGTCGGGCTGAGCGCCACGATTGCGCAGCCCGTCCAGTTTGTGTCCGACCTGACCGGGATCAATCCTGAGCATGTGACGGAGATCTGTCCAGACGAAGAGGAAATGCAGGCGATTGGCGCTGAACGTTTTATCTTCGTCCGCGCCACGGAGAATGAAGACGTTGCCACCATCTCAACCCTGATCCAGACGACAATGGCGGCTCTGCATACGATGCCTCAACCCGATCCTGAGAGCGGCATCAAGCGCTACCGGGCGTTCGGCTTTGTGCAGTCGCTCGACATTGTCGGTCGCTGGCGCTACCAGATGGAAGACGCAGAGCGGATGCAACCCTGGCATCGCCAGCGGCGAGAAGAATACAAACGCAACAGTGTACCGGTTTGTAAATGGGATATTGGGTGCATTCCGCTCTATGTGTATCGCTATCCTCCCTACAATCGACAATTATTCCCGCGTCTCCTGGGCTCATATTCGATGGCTGAGTGCAGTTGTGAGCATCGCCACGGTCCCAATCTCGCCTGCCCTCTCTTTCAAGCAGGCGAATGCTGGTGGGTGCTGAGCCAGAAACATCACGCACGACGCGAGCCTCTGAATATCCGGCGCAAATCGGCTGCGGACCGCGATCAGCCGATTCATCCTGATGATGACCTGATTATTACCACGAGCGCACTTGAGGTTGGCTACGATGATGACACGGTAATGTGCGTCATCCAATACGGCGCTCCCGCCAACATCGCCAGTTTCGTGCAGCGCAAAGGGCGCGGAGGACGGCGAGTCGGCGCCCGTCCAATCGTCATCACAGTGCTCAGCCCTTACTCATCCGCCGAGCTCTTTCTCTATCGCAATCAGCATTTGCTGACCGATCCGACGTTTCGTAAGCTGCCGCTGAACACCCAGAATCGATTTTTGCAGCGCATCCACGGTCTGTATGCCGTGATCGATTGGATGGCGTACCAGGCGCATCGCCAGGGGGTTGAACTTGATTTCGAGGGTCTGAACGCCTCATCTCTCGCTTTTCTGCAAGAGCAGGGAGCTGATCCGGCGGCGTTGCTGGCGATCAAAGATTATATCCGGCGCGCTTTTTCGATAGATGGCGCTGCGGCTGCTGAGCTGATCGCCGGTCGAGAAGGAGTGATGCTGAACCATTATCTGACGCTGATCCGCCGCGTCGCCCGGACTTTGATCGAGCAAGAGACGTTGCGATATGGCGTCAACGGGCGTGAAACGCTACACGATCGATTGCCTGAGAACCTGTTTTCCGACATCAATCTTCCAGAAGTGCGCGTGCACTATGGGCAGACCCACAAGAACAATAGCGTTACAGAAAGCATCAGTCTCGCTCTGACGACGACAGCGCCAGGAAATGTGTCTTTCCGCGGGGGATATGGCGCTGCGTGGATCCCGCCGATCGTGAGCGAAACCGAAGTTCCGCGCATTCGGGTCACATCCGACGTGTATGAGGGTGATTTCATCGAAGACAAAGTTCGAGTGACTGCACTGCCGGAACGGGCGCTACGCATGACGGGAATTGACCCGGATCAGACGCAGTCGCTGCGCATCTTTCGTCCAACGCGGATTTCGCTGCAACTATTCAGCAGAGATCATCAGTCATCATTCTGGTATTGCAATCCAGATGATGGCGCCATTCGTCATCACCAGGAATACAGCGATGCCGGTCAGCACGAGCTGCGATTGTCGCACGCCTCTGTGGGCTTTCCGATCACTGCGGTTGAGATCCGTGCTGAGAGTGAGGATCTGTCGCCTGACTTCCGTCTGCTTCCCGATCATCCATCCATCCGCGCCGATGCGCTTGGGGTGGGATTAGCCCGTCAGATCTTGCTCTATAGCGATGAGCCAGCAAACCGTCATCCGCTGGATGTGCACGTGTTGATGCTGGGAAGTCGATATTCGCTCGTCTTTCATGAGCATCGAGCCGATCCAATCGAGGGGGTCGTCGGCTTTACGCACTATGAAGAGAATGAGCCTTGCGCTCTGGGCTATCAGATGCACACCGACGGACTGGCGCTCGATCTTGCAGATCCCGGTTTGGAACGCCTTCGATTGCCTGAGTCAGTTGCTGCACAGCTACGATACGCCGCTGTGCGCCATGCGTTCATGACAGAGTTGATGGTTGAGCGCGGGATCAACATGTTTGCCGCAGGCTACCTCGCTGACGCCCTGCTGATGATTGCCGACGAGCAACGCGTTGCGCACGGCGTCACATTAGACGCGCTGGCGACCTGGTGGCAGAGCGGTGAGGCGCCGCGCGCAGCGATCAAGACAGCAGTCTGCGACATCTTCCATCTTTCAAAACGCAAGGCAGAGGCAACCCTCAGCCTGAGCGACGATCCGGCGACTCTGGCGCTCTTTGCGCGCATCTATGCCGAGATAATGGCAGGCGGGGCTGGATTCTGGCGCCATCTGCGCGATACATTCAAGTACAGCGTCGCCCAGGCGCTGAAACAGACCGCCCAGGAGATCGCTGGCGTCGAGGCGCTGCGCTACATTGGCGCGTATACCAGGTTACACGCCGACTTTGGAGAGCGCGCTACCGATCGTGTCTGGCTCTATGAAATCGGTATGGGCGGCATTGGCGTCATGCGAGCGACGCACGAGGCGATCCGACGAGAACCGGATCGTTTCTGGACGGTCATGTCCCAGCGCATGACGCGCTGCCCGACTGCCCGGGAAGAGGCGTTGCTGCGCTTAATCCTGAGCCAGCCGGGGAATTGGTTGGATTCCTGTAACATCCTTGCTCAGCAGATTCGCACGGAGCGCACTGCGGGCGCTCGCCAGCGCGCCATCGAGGATCTGCTCGCTCAGGTGCGCAAACAGTTGGGCATTGTTGTGCGTCAGGATCATCTAAAGGCGTTATTGCGCCTCTTCATCCCCGACTATCTGGACCAGTCCGGCGAAACCCCGATCAGCAACTGGCGTCTGTTCTATGAAATCAACACAATTTTCGTCCCTGACTTTGTCAGGCGTTTTGGTCGTGAACCGACCTTCGCCGAAGTGCGCGGCCTGCTCTATCGCGAAGTGAGCGGTCAGGGCGGCGAGTCCTATCCGACACTCGCCCGATTGCTCGCTCTCTATCGAGACGAGCATGGTCCGCAGTCGCCAGAGGCGGCGCGCGAGGCGTTTGAAAGCGCTATTGACCGACGCTTGCTTCGTTCCTGTTGGTGCGCCTGTCCGTCGTGCCTCGATGACCGCGGCGGTCAGGAGGGTCCTGGCTTGAGCTGGATGCTGCTCAGTCGTCCGTTACTGGCGGTCTGGCTCGACCATGTTCGCGCCTCATCCACGCTGCACCTCGATGCTGACTCTGATCCATCGCTCCTGAGAGAGCGACTGCGCGTCATCTTCGAGCAAGGCGTTCGCTCGCTCTGTCTGCGTGCACCGGTTGGAACGATTGAACACCTCTGCAGGGCAGTCAGTTATCTGACCGATGCGGGGATTGATACCAACCTCGGAATGATGTATCCAATGATCACCGACATTGCGACTCTGTTCCCCGAGGATCGGGAAGCGTCACTTATGGTGGAGTTGACGATCAGACCTATCGAGTGAGGCGCGTATGGCGCAGCGGAGCACTCGTCTGCCGAGCGGCAAAGCGACGCTCTACAATTTTCTGCTCAACGAACTCCTGGCATCACAGGTCGTTGATGGCTACGAGTTCTGGGCGCTTTCCCCCTGGATCACGAACTTTGCCCTCGAACGCCCGTACTATGTCACATTTGGTGAACTGGTCGTGACCAGGCACGAGGAGCTGCACCTCTTCGATGTGATCCGTCAGATCGCCGCTAATGGCGGACGGGTGCGGATCACCGTCGGGGATGATGCTCGCTTCCACGCGCCGCTACGCGACTTATGCGAGCAACGATCCCGGATCGATATTCGCGTGTATCCGCGTCTCCACGCCAAGGCGTATGCCGGGCATTTCGGCGCAGTGAGCGGTTCGCTCAATCTCACTGGCAGCGGCGTGCATCAGAATGCGGAAATCTACAGTTATTTCCACGATCCGCACTCCATTGCACAGGTGCGTCAGCGCTGCATTGAGCACTTTGAACAGGGGGAGCCGCTACGGTGACGGTGATATACACTATCGATCCTGCAGCAGGATGGAGCGATCAGGTTGGTCTCTACCTGCGATGCTCCCCAACCGAGGCGCAGGCGATCCATCGAGCGTTGCGCACCCTGTTTCGCGGGCGTATGTCGCCGCTTTTGCCCGGCAGGCGTTCCAATAACACATTTGTGATTTTTGTTCCGGCAACGCAGCCCGAACTCGAGCGACGCTGGGCTGAGGTGTTGACGCTTGCAGGAATAACCCGACGCCAATCAAACGTTCGTACTGTTGAGACTGCGGCAACCGCAGCGCCGCGCTCGGCTGGCGTGCCGGCGGCGGTTGAGACTGCGTCAACTGCAACGCCGCGCCCGGCTGGCGTGCGAGACGCGAGCACGTCTGCCTCAACCGCTGCCCCGCACTCTGCCAGCATGCACGAATGGGAGCGACGCTTCCGTGAGGCGTTGCGTCTGGTTCTTGCCAGTGAGAAGCAGCAGGTTCATTACCTGCCTTCGATCGATCTGGTTGAAACCACGACGAATGTGAACGAAGCGCAGGATGCGCTGCTGCTGGAAGCGCTGTCTCCATCGCGGCATCTCCGCATCCAGATTGCACGGTATGCACAGCGCGGCGCGCATGCCGAAATTGTTGCGCTCTGTGCGCAGCGTCGCCAGGAAATCCTGGCTCTGCCCGCCTCGGATCTGCTCGTTACTCAGTTGTTCGACGCCCATCTGCACGAAGCTCAACGATGCAACGATCCAGGGCTGGTTGAAGCCGGGCGCGATCTGGCGCTGGCATTTCTTCCCGAACTCGAACGTCTGCGGCAGGCGAACGGGATCCGTCAGCGTCTCCACCAGGCGGATGCAGCACTTCCGTTCGAAACATCAAGCGAGACGGTGACGTTGAAAGAGCGTCTGGCGCAATTGCTCAACATTGCTCCTGCGGATCGGTTGAGTCAACTGGCAGAATTGCATCGGCGCTACCCCGGCGCCTCTCCCGTAAGGATAGCGCTTGCCGACACGCACGCAGCACTTGGGCATATCGAACAGGCGCTGGAATTGTATCGTCAGGGTCGCACGCCAGATGACACGGTCCGGGCAGTGACCCTGCTCCTTGCAACCGGACAGGTGCGGGACGCGCTCAAAGCTCTCGATGCAGTCGCCGGGGACGCGCCGCGGTTCGCTGGTCTGCGCGGAGCGACGCTGGCGGCGCTGGGAGAGGATGCCCAGGCTCGACCGTTGCTCGAACGTGCGTGGAATGCGGGAGAGCAAAGCGCAGAGATTGCGCTGGCATATGCGCGTGTGCTCGCAAAGGCAGGGGATCTTGATCGTGCAGCTGAGCCGTATCAGATTGCGTTTGAGAGCATCCCTGAGCGCTTCGATGCGCGTGACTATCGGACGATGGCGGAAATCGCAGCTGGCGGCGGGTACGGCGACCTGACCGGCGAAGAGGAAGCGCGCTACCTGGATCGCTATCTGGCGCATATCGGGCGTCAGGTGCGCGAGCAGCGCGATGCAGCGACGATCTTGCAACGGCGGGTGGAGTTGCGTCGCGCTGCTGAGGTTCCTGACCATCTGCGAATATCGATCGCCGACTGGCTGGAGTGTCTCGCTGAGCGGGGCGATGTGGAAGGTATCGATCAAGCAACGCGCGTGTTGCGCGATCTTCAGCGCGAAGGGGCGCTGAGTTATCAGGATCAGTTCGAGTTGTTAGAAGGCGTTGAAAGTTTCGCTATTCATCATCCTTATCTCTCTGAACTGCTGGCGCTGGAGTATCAGGCAATAGCGGTAGCCGAACTCAACCTTGCGTTGCGACAGGTGCGCCCGATGCCAGCATACATCGCCGATCTGCAGCGCGCGCTGCACTTTCTGAACCGCGATCTGGCTGATGAGCTGGCGCAGACCATTGAGCAGGAACGTCAGGCGCTGCTGGCGCGCAGGATGCCAGCGCCTGAAACCGTGATTGAGGCAACGCCGCCGCTCAGTCTTGCCCACGTGCTTCTGGCGATTGCGGGAGGGCATAGCGCCACCCGCCGCGAGATCGAGCGTGAATTGCGCGAGCATTATGGCCTGGTGCACTATCAAGAGATGGCGCCATCGAGTGAAGACTACATTGATCGCACAAGGGTGCGCGAGCGATTGGCATCAGCCAGTCTGATTGTCGTTATCGCTGGCTACAGCGGCCACGATTTGACCAACCTGGTCCGCGATCTCCAGCGGTCAGGCGATATTGTCGGTACGGTTATCTGGCCCAAATGTCGCGGCAAGAGCGGGGTGGTGCGCGAGATCATCGCAGCCGCGCATGTGATTCTGAAGGAAAAGCTGCCATGGCTACAACAACCTTCACGCCATTGATTGACATGTACGCATTTCTGGATGTTGTTGCGCAACAGCTTGGCAAAACGCTGAACCCCGAGCAACAACAGGCTGTTGAAGCAGACAGCGACGAGTCGCTCTTCCTGGTTGCGGGACCGGGAAGCGGCAAGACGACGGTGCTCACATTGCGCGTTCTGAAGTTGATCTTTGTTGACGGCATCGAACCGGGCGCCATTCTGGCGACGACCTTCACGCGCCGTGCTGCTGCCGAGCTGCGGTCGCGCATTCTGGGATGGGGCGACCAGATCCGCCATGTGTTGCTCACAGACGCTTCCCCGGCACAACGTGCATGGCTGCGGAAACTGGATCTCAATCAGACC
>JANWXL010000369.1 GCA_025055265.1 Roseiflexus sp. | reverse complement strand
TTCCTCCATCACGCTGGCGCGAATGATATCCTGCGACGCGCCGCGCTGCGCCAGTTCCTGGATCGTCGGGCTGGCGATGTTGCTGGTCATGATGATCACGGTGTTCTTGAAGTTCACCACGCGCCCGTGACCGTCAGTGAGTCGTCCGTCGTCCAGGATCTGGAGCAGGATGTTGAACACGTCGTGGTGCGCTTTCTCCACCTCGTCAAACAGCACGACCGAGTAGGGTTTGCGGCGCACGGCTTCGGTCAACTGACCGCCCTCTTCGTAGCCGACATACCCCGGAGGCGCGCCGATCAGCCGCGCGACGGTGTGCTTCTCCATGTACTCCGACATGTCGATGCGCACCATTGCCTGCTCGTCGTCGAACAGGAACTCCGCCAGCGCGCGCGCCAGTTCGGTCTTGCCGACGCCGGTGGGACCCAGGAACAGGAACGAGCCGAGCGGTCGGTTGGGGTCTTGCAGTCCGGCGCGCGCGCGCCGCACGGCATTCGCCACTGCCGATACCGCCTCGTCCTGCCCGACAACGCGCTGGTGCAGGCGCTCTTCCATATGCACCAGTTTCTCGATCTCGCCTTCAAGCAGTTTGGAGACCGGCACACCCGTCCACTTCGAGACAATCTCGGCAATATCCTGCTCGGTCACTTCCTGACGCAGCATCCTGTTGCCTGAGGCGCGGATCTGCTCCTCAAGTTCAGCCAGTTGGCGTTCCAGAGTGTTGAGCCGACCGTATTGCAGTTCTGCGGCTTTGTTGTAGTCGTACACCCGCTGCGCGCGCTCAATCTCGACGCGGGTCTGATCGATCTGTTCTTTCAATTGCTGCACCCGCGCCAGTTGATCGCGCTCACGCTGGAGCTGCGCTTCGACGGCGCGCCGCTGCTCCTGCAGGTTGGCCAGCTCCTGCTCCAGTTTCTCCAGACGCTCTTTGCTGGCTTTGTCCTTCTCCTTCTTCAGCGCCTCACGCTCGATCTCGAGTTGCATGATGCGCCGCTTCAGGTCGTCCAGTTCCTGCGGGTCGCTGGTGATCTCCATGCGCAGCCGCGCCGCCGCCTCGTCGATCAGGTCAATCGCCTTGTCTGGCAGGAAGCGGTCGGAGATGTAGCGATCCGACAGCGTCGCTGCCGCGACAATCGCAGCATCGGTGATGCGCACGCCATGGTGGGTCTCGTAGCGCTCCTTCAGGCCGCGCAGGATCGAGATTGTGTCCTCGACCGAGGGCGGGTCGACCAGAATCGGCTGGAAGCGCCGTTCGAGCGCCGCATCCTTCTCGACATGCTTGCGATATTCGTCGAGCGTGGTTGCGCCGACCATGTGCAGTTCGCCGCGCGCCAGCATCGGCTTGAGCATATTGCTGGCGTCCATCGCGCCTTCAGCGGCGCCAGCGCCGACGACCGTGTGCAGCTCATCGACGAACAGGATGATGTCATCGCGCTCCTGAATCTCCTTCAACACTGCTTTGAGACGTTCCTCGAACTCGCCGCGGTATTTGGCGCCAGCGATCAGGGCGCCCATGTCGAGCGCAATGATCCGCTTGTCTTTCAGCGCCTCGGGCACATCGCCGCGCACGATGCGCTGCGCCAGACCTTCGACGATTGCAGTCTTGCCGACTCCCGGCTCGCCGATCAGCACCGGGTTGTTCTTGGTGCGACGGCTGAGGATCTGGATCACACGGCGAATCTCTTCGTCGCGCCCGATCACCGGGTCAAGTTTGCCGCGCCGCGCCAGCTCGGTCAGGTCGCGCCCGTACTGTTCAAGCGCCGCATAGGTGCCTTCCGGCGTTGGGCTGGTGACGCGCTGGCTGCCGCGCACTTCGCGCAGCGCCTGGAGCAGTTTTTCGCGTGTAATGCCCGCCTGCCGCAGCACTCGTTCGGCGCCGCCGCCAGCGTGCTGCAGGATCGACAGCAGCAGATGCTCGGTGCTGATATATTCGTCGCCAAACTGCGGCATCTCGTCAGCAGCGTGCACGACAACATTGCGCATACGCGGCGAGTACTGAAGTTGCACCCCGCCGCCGCTGACCTGCGGGAACTTATTGATCTCGGCGCGCAGTTGCTGTACCAGGACGCCGACAGCCACATTGAGTTTGGCCATCACCTGTGGTACAACGCCGTCGGTCTGTTCGAGCAACGCCAGCAACAGGTGCTCCGGCTCAACCTGGCTGTTGCCGTTGCGCTCCGCCATGCTCTGCGCCGCCAGTAATGCTTCTTCGGATTTTTGTGTGAATCGGTTGGTATTGAATGTCATTTATCATCCTCCTGAGAACCAGGGATTAGGGGTTAGGGGTTAGGGGTTAGGGATTAGGGGTTAGGGGTTATCTGCAACCTTTCCACCTTTCGCCTTACCCCTCTAGCCTCTCGCCTCACCCCACTTGCCTCTCGCCTCACCCCACTTGCCTCGCCTCTCGCCTCGCCCCACTTGCCTCTCGCCTTACCCCACTTGCCTCTCGCCTTACCCCTCTCGCCTCTCGCCTCATCCCTCTCGCCTCTCGCCTGATTTCCTGACAGGTAGCATATCATAGTTCGGTCTCAATCGTATTAGTGAACTGTTGGAGAAACATATGAGCAGGGCGAAGGTGTTGCACGCTCCACGTTGAATGTATGAATGTAAAACGTTGCATGTGGCAGGTGGAGGGGGAAAGTTGCACGTTGCACACAGGGAAGGT
>JANWXL010000319.1 GCA_025055265.1 Roseiflexus sp. | reverse complement strand
CGCCGGGTTGTGTCGATTTCCAGATCGGCGCACCGGACGGTCGCGCGATCAAGCTGTCCGCGGCGCAACACGGCGCGGATGCGCGCCAGCAGCTCACTCAGGCGGAATGGTTTGACCAGATAATCATCAGCGCCATGGTCGAGCGCGGTGACAATATCGGCTTCGGCGCCTTTGACGCTCACGACGATGATCGGCGTCGCACTGCGCAGGCGAATGTGCTGGCAGACAGCGATGCCATCCAGCGCTGGCATCACCAGATCGAGCAGCACCAGGTGCGGCGCCGCCTGTTCGAAGCGCTTCAGCGCCGTCTGGCCGTCGCAGGCGACTGCAACCTCATAGCCTTGCGCCTGTAATGCCGGCGTGATCGATGCGACAATGCCGGGATCATCGTCGACCACCAGAATGGATTGTTTCATACGTGTCCGCCTTCCCCGTCCAATGCACCTGGTTCAGCAGTGTGCAGCGGCAGGGCGACCCGAAAGATGCTGCCGCCGCCTGGTCGCTCGTCGACCCAAATTCTCCCCTGATGAGCCGTGACAATCCCGTGGCAGATCGCCAGCCCGAGCCCGCTCCCGCCGCGCTGACTGCGCCGATCCCGTTCCAGCCGGTAGAAGCGGTCAAAGATGCGCTGGCGTTCAGCCAGCGGAATGCCTGGACCGCGGTCGCTGACGCTGATGATCAGATGTGTGGGGGTGGCGCATACTTCGACGGTGACCGGACCTTCCGCCGGGCCGTACTTGCAGGCGTTTTCGAGCAGATTCCACACGACCTGAGCGATGAGAGTCGGATCGAGGTACGCCAGCGGCAACGCTGATGAGATCAACATTTCCAGCGCACATCCGGCAAAGCGCTGGCGGAACGAGGCTGCCACATCATGAATGAGGGCGTCGATTTCAACCCATTCGCAATCAAGCGGCAGAGCGCCGGCCTCGATTCGGGAAAGATCCAGCAACTGATCGACGAAATGGCTCAAACGAGCGGTTTCGCGGGCAATGTTCCACAAGAGCGCACAGTGATCGCTGGCTGAGACAGCGCAATGCCGCTCGAGCAAATCGTCAACCGAGGCACGAATGGCAGTCAGTGGCGAACGGAGATCGTGTGAGACGCTGGCCAGGAAGGCACTCTTGAGACGATCCGCCTGCCGAAGCGCCTCAGTTTCGCTTGCTGCGCGCCGCAGGCGAGCATTGCTCAGGGTCAGCCCCAGTTGCCGCGCCATCATCATCAGGACGTTCAGGTCGTCACCGCTGATGGGTCGGTGCGCGCGGCTGCCGACGATCAGCGCACCAGCGCCTGGCGCGGTGAGATTCAACGGCAGTGCAACCACATCGCAATAATCGGTCCACGGCAGGAGATGCAACTCAGGAGACGCTGCGTGCTGGCGACAGAGCCAGAGCGGTCGGTCAATCGCCGTCACGGTCTCGACCAGCGTTGCGATCTGCGCCTCGTCAATAGCCGGCGCTACCGTGCTATGCACTGCGAGTCGATCAGCGTCTTTCAGCGCGATCAGGCCGCCATCGAGGCGAGTCAGCCTCAGAATATGGCGTACTATCGCTTCCATATGGCGCATCGGGTCAAGCAGCGTGCTCAGCAGCCACGCCAGTTGATTGAGCACTTCGGTCTGCGCCGCATACGCTTGCAGATTGGCATAGAGCCGGGCGTGCCGCAACATTGCCGCCCCGTGCGCCGCCAGCGTCGCTCCCGCGTGCTGATCGCTATGAGACCACGGCATCGCTGGCAGGCGCAGAACCAGTACAACGCCGCCTCCTGTGTGCAGCGGAAAACCGGCTAATGCGCCGCCAATTGCTTGGATAGCTCCTGAATGCAGAGGAGCGAAATCAACAAACGGCTCTGGACGCCTCCCCCAGGCGAGGATCGTCGGATCGCACGCGACAGCGCGCAGTGCCGCCAGCGCTCGCTCGCCATCGCTGCCTGGCTTTGCCCAGAAGTAGGGCGCCAGCGCAGCAGCGGGGGCATCTTCGACCAGTGCCACGCCTGCAGCATCGAGCAGCCATCCCATCTGCCCGGCGATCACCAATGGCGTCTGTGTCGGGTCGGACACAGTGCTGACCATGCGCACCGCCAGCGCCAAACGTTCAATCCGGTCGCAGCGATGATCCACTGCGACCGCATGCGAGTGTGACGGCGACCAGCCATGGACGAAGCGCGACCGCACCGGCTTCCTGACCTGTTCCAGTCGATAGCGCCGTTGCACATCCGCTGCCGCCGCCGCCACGATGCCGGTCAGCAATGGCGAGGCCAGCCGATAATCCCCGGTAATATCGATCACGCCGATCAACCTGCCGTCGTCAGGGTGGAACACGGGCGCAGCCGTGCATGTGACATCCTGCCAGCCAGCGCAGTAATGCTCAGCGCCAACCAGTTGCACGACCTGTTTCGTCGCCAGCGCCACGCCGATGGCATTCGTACCGGCAGAGGCTTCGCTCCAGTTGCTGCCAGGCAACAGACCCTTGCGGGCCAGACGCCGCTGACAGGCACTGTCCCCGGTCACGTCCAGCAAGGTGCCTTCCGCATCGCTCACAGCTACCACATATCCGGCGCTGCCAAGCGTCGCTTTCAACTGTACGATCACCGGACGAGCGGCGTCGAGCAGAGAGGCGTTCTGTTCGCGCAGCCAGTGCAATTGCAGGTCGTTCGGCACAGCGAAGCGCGCCAGATTCAAACTGGCATCAACCGCCAGCATCCGACAACGGCGTCACGAGTCGCGGATGATGGTCCGCAGCACCGAGAGATCGGCGTTGTGGTTGCAGAGAAAACGTTCACGCAGCATGGCGACATGCCTGACGAATGCGTCAAGATCGCCAGCGACATCGGTCTGCAACGGTGCTCTGGTCATAGCGCCTCCCTGCGCCTATGACGATGTGGGCGCAATGCCTTATCGCGGAGATTGTCTGTGGCGGATGAACCAGTTATACCACAGGCATGCATCCGTCGTCTACCAGCGCTGACTGTTTTTCACCGATTTTTCACCGCACCGTGTTTCCTCTCTCTGCTACAATGCTCTCACACCCCAGACGACGCTTCACCCTTACTCCGCCGCGCTGTTTGTCGTATGCCTGTCAGAGCAGATAGGAGGAGCGTATGTACCGCACTGCCGATGGTCGGGACATCTTTGTCATCGATGCCCACACCCACCTGTGGGACGCCAGCCCGGAAAATCAACGCGGCAAGCTCGGCAAAGG
>JANWXL010000289.1 GCA_025055265.1 Roseiflexus sp. | reverse complement strand
AGGCGGAACGTTTCAGCGACGCACCCGAATGTGGCGGCGCAGCGCCTCAACCGTGCCAGGAGCGCCGAATAGCAGCGGCTCACGCACCGCCCGGCCATCGATGACCGCCGCGGGATTGAATGGTTCACCCGCCAGCGTGATACCAATCCCG
Source organism: Roseiflexus sp. (assembly GCA_025055265.1). Lineage (GTDB taxonomy): Bacteria > Chloroflexota > Chloroflexia > Chloroflexales > Roseiflexaceae > Roseiflexus. Next base: position 19,616 of record JANWXL010000289.1, on the reverse strand, counting down.
CCAGCCGCGCTCAGAATTGCGATGCCGCCTGCCAGGTCCCAGATGGTTGCATGAGTCAGAACAGCGCCTACCGCCGAACCGCGCGCGACATAACAGAGCGCCGCAGCGACTGATCCCAGGCTGCGCGTTTTACCGATAAAATCAATCTCGAGGCGACGGTGCGCATCAGACGGGATCGCCAGCCAGTCTTCACTGTCCCATTCCTGCTCTGGCGTCGTATCGACAGATAGCGGTTGATGATTGAAGAATGCATGATGATCGACTGCCCAGTAGCAGTCGTCGGTCAGCGGCATGTAAAACAGCCCCGCACACGGAACGCCACGATGCAGCAGTCCAATAGAAATGCCCCACAACGGAAGCCCGGTTACAAACGATGCCGTACCGTCGATTGGATCCAGCGCCCAGACATACTCCTTTGTTATGTCAAATCGCGTCTGTTCTTCGCCGATGATGCCGTGGTCCGGATAACGCGCCGCGATGCGCTCGACCAGGATACGCTCAATCGCAACATCCGCCTCCGTAACCGGACTGTTGTCGGCTTTACGCTGCGCTCTGGCGCGGTTGAACAACCGCAATGCGATGTTCCCGCATTCACGCATCCAGGAGCACAATTCTTCGATATCGATGTCGATCACACGCTGTCCTTGAAGTTGTCTTGTACAAGGGGCATGATACCATGGAAGGCATCTACCAGGTTCAACTTCCGTTGCCGTTCCCGTTGCGGATAGTGAACACATATCTGCTACGCGACGGGGACGGATGGACAGTGATCGACGCTGGTCTCAACTATCCGCCCGGACAGGCTGCGTGGCGCGAGGCGTTCGCCAGGCACGACGTTGAGCCGCACGAAATCCGGCGCATCATTCTAACCCACGCCCATCCCGATCACTACGGCATGGCGGGGTGGCTTCAGGCGCTCTCGGGCGCTCCGGTGGCGTTGTCGGCAGGCGAAGCGGCATTTGCTCGATCCCAGTGGCATACCGACTCCCGCGCCCACGAAACAATTGCGACGTTCTTTGGTTCGCACGGCCTGCCGCCCGACCTGATGACCACTGTAGCGGAAGATATCGCACGCCTGCGTATGATGACTCATCCTGTGCCGTCCACGGTCTTACATCTCCCGGCGGGCAAACCATTGACTATCGGTGAGCGGCTGTTCATACCGATTGCCACACCGGGGCACAGCGATGATCATCTGGTGTTCTACTGCGCTGAAGAGCGTCTGTTGATCTGCGGCGATGCCGTCCTGATCAAAATCACGCCAAATGTCGGTTTATGGGGATGGAGCCGCGGCAATCCGCTGGCGCAGTTCCTGGCGTCGCTCGACCGCCTGGCGGAACTCGATGTGGCGCTGGCGCTGCCAGGGCACGGTCCGCCCATCACGCACTTCCAAGAGCGCCTGGAGGAATTGCGCATCCATCATGCCGAACGTCTGGAGGCAATGGAGCGGGCAGTCGGTTCGGGCGCGACCGCCTACGAGGTATGCACTGCGGTCTTTCCGCTGCAGGAACTGACATCCCATCAGATGCGCTTCGCAATGGCGGAAACGCTGGCGCACCTGGAGTATCTGGCGGTCCAGGGACGGGTCGAACAGATCGAACATGCCAACGGAGCATATTCCTGGCGACGACGCCAGCCGTAAAATGTCGAACGTTGTTCGTCATCAAACTACGGAGATACAGAGTGCACAGAGGCAACTATTCTGCGTGGGCCTCAGAGGAGCGAACAATTGATGCTGCGCGCCGTTCTTTTCGATCTGGACGACACGCTGTACGATCTCAAAGCGCACTGGATCGCATGCCTGCGCATCGCCCTGGCAGACGCAGCGCATGCCGCGCACTGCGATCTGGATGCGCTCGTGCATCGTGCGCTGACGGCAAAGATCTGGATCAACCAGATGCCCGATTTCCTGCGCGCCGAGGGGATCACTGATCCGCGTATCATCGAAAATACATTCGCGCGCTATCGTGATATCTGGTTCGAGACGCTCACCCTTGACCCGGAAGCGCCTGCCCTGCTGACTGCCCTCGGCGCCCGCTATCGGCTCGGGCTTGTCACCAATGGACCGTCCTGGTCGCAACGTCCAAAGATCGAGCGGTTCGACCTGACATCGTATATGCACGCCATCATTGTCTCCGAGGAAGTTGGAGTTGCCAAGCCGGACCCGCAGATCTTCCATATTGCGCTCAATGCGCTGGCAGTGGCGCCAGACGAGGCGCTGTTCGTGGGCGATTCGCCTGAAAACGACCTGTGGGGCGCTGCACGAGCGGGCATGCCAGCCATCTGGGTCAATCGTCATGGGGCGATGCTTCCGGTCGACGCGCCCCAACCCCTTGCTGTGGTGGAGGGATTGCGCGATCTCCTGGCGATTATTCGCGCCTACGATTCGCGTTGACGAGCCGGGCGATTGTGTGATAATATATCCGTCGTTCGACTGATATGCGCCCGATGCACCTGCTGGCAGCGGCGCTTCCTTATTCTTATCCGGTGGAACACCGTTCAGGAGCGTTACTGTGGGGAGTAAAATCAAAGTTGTATTGACGCAGGATGTTGCCAATCTCGGCGCTGCTGGCGAAGTCCGCGAGGTGTCCGGCGGGTATGGCCGCAACTATCTCATTCCGCGCGGCCTGGCAGTCCTGGCGACCCGCGGTCAGATCAAACAGGCGGAGGAACGCCTGGCAGCGCAGCGTCGGCGCGAAGAAGCTGCGCGCCGCAGCGCGCAGACGCTCGCCGCTCGCCTGCATGGGCAAACCCTGCGCTTCACTGCGCGCGTGGGTGAACTCGACCGGCTGTACGGTTCGATCACCAGCAGCGATATTGCGCAGAAGATCAGCGAGATGATCGGTGAGGAATTCGATCGCCGCAAAGTGCAACTGGAAGAGCCAATTAAGCGCATTGGCATCTATCCGGTCACCATTCGCCTGATGGCAGGCGTTGAACCAGTGATTAACGTCGTCGTCGAGGGCGAGGAAGGGGCGATTCAACTTCCCCCCGATCCCGAAGCTATCTGATCTTCTACGATATTCAATAGCATTTTCCGCAAGGATAATGTGCCACGGCATCGCGCCCTGGCACATTATCGCTTCTCAGGGCGCGTGTGGACAGACATGGGATAACCTGTCGAGAACCGGAGCAAAAGCTGCGCCCAACTTGTGGGTCCAGCGACAGAACTCAGGCGGGAGCGGAGCACGCCTAAGGCAGCGTTTGACATCAGGGACGATATGACCGTATTGCCCGATCTGCCACATAGCATCGATGCTGAGAAGGCTACTCTCGGTTCGATTCTGCTCAACCGGGATGCCATCATCGCGATTGCACCCTGGCTGCAGGCTGATTATTTTTACCTGCAGCGGCACGTGCAGATCTATGAGGCGATGCTGGCGTGCTACAATGCTCGCATCCCCCCCGACACCCGCACCGTCGCCGAGGAACTGCGCCGCCGCAACCAACTCGAAGCCGTCGGCGGCGTGCTTTACCTGGCTGAACTGGTCGATAGCGTTCCGACTTCGTACCACGTCGAGTACTATGCCCGCATTGTCGAGCGCACGGCGCTGCTTCGCCGCCTGATCGCTGCGGGTGGCAAGATCGCTGCGTTGGGGTACGAGGAGCAGCGAGATATTGAGGAAACGCTCGATCTTGCTGAACAAACGTTGTTCGAGGTCTCGCAACGTCGCACCAATCAAGATTTTGTCCACATCGGTCAGGTGATCGACGCGTACTACGAGCAGATCAACTATCTCCAGGAACATCGCGGCGAAGTCGTTGGCTTGCCGACCGGCTTCCGCGACCTCGATCTCATCACCGGCGGATTGCAGCGCAGCGACCTGATCATTCTCGCGGCGCGCCCAGGCGTTGGCAAAACCAGCCTGGTGATGAGCATCGCCCATAACGTCGCCATGCACTACCAGGCAACGGTTGGCATCTTCAGCCTGGAAATGAGCCGCGAGCAACTGGTGCAACGCCTGCTCTCAATGGAAACGACGATCGACACGCACCGCCTGCGCCTGGGGCAACTGCGCGAGGAAGAGATGGAGCGCGTCATCAGCGCGATGGGACGCCTCGCCGCTGCACCGATCTACATCGAAGACACTGCAGGGTTGAGCATTATGGACGTGCGCAGCCGCGCGCGTCGTCTCCAGGCGCGTGCGGGGGTGGACCTGATCATCATTGACTATCTGCAACTGATGCAGGGACGCCGCACCGATAATCGCGTGCAGGAGGTGAGCGAGATTTCGCGCGGTTTGAAGGCGCTGGCGCGTGAACTTAATGTGCCGGTCATCGCCCTGTCGCAACTCTCGCGCGCCGTCGAAGGGCGTACCAACCACGTGCCGATGCTGAGCGACCTGCGCGAGTCCGGCTCTATCGAGCAGGACGCCGATATCGTGATGTTCATCTATCGCGAAGAATTATACGACCCGAACACTGACAAGAAAGGGATTGCCGAGATTCACATCGCCAAACATCGCAATGGTCCGGTCGGCGTGGTGCCGATGCGTTTCGACCCATCGACGACGCGCTTTATGGATCTGACCTATCGGACGCCAGAAGGGTATTGAGCGCTTTGCCGTAAACTTACACAACGGCGCAAAGATCGCGAGTTAGCCCGTTAACTATGCTCGTTACTCATCACTTGTCACTATCCAGCGCGACGCCCGCGAAACCAGAGAAACGTGAACGTTTACCCGTATTGTATAATAGCGTAGAACATACATGTTACCCGGTCTAACGCATTTGTAGGGACCCTGAAGCGGAGCAGCGGATGGCATTCACCGGCTTCACAACAGACGCCCTGGTAGGACTGCCGGTTGAGTTTTTCACCGAGGTGCTGCCGCAGATTACGCTTCCCAGCGAGCTCAAAGTCACGCTGCACGTGTTCTATCGCCTGAGCCGACAGCGCGGACCTGCGCCGCGGCGGATCAGTTGGGACGAACTGGCGGCGGATCAGATGCTGCGACGCGGGTTGCGCACGATCACGCGGCTGCGCCCGCCCGAAGAATTGCTCGCCGAAGGGCTTGACGCCGCCGTGCGACGCACGACGCTTCTCCACGTCGCCCTGCCCGACGGTGCGCGCAGCGTGAACTGGTATGTGGTGAACACCGCTGCAAACCGCGCATGGGTCGAACAGGTCGGGCAGGCAGGCGCCGCACTCACGCCCAACCCGCCGATCCCCGACGAACGTCCATCGCTGATCACGCTGTACGAGCAGAACATCGGTCTGGTAACTCCGATGCTGCTCGACGATTTGCGGGAGGCGGAAGAGCGATACCCGGCGCTCTGGATCGAGGAGGCGATACGAGAAGCGGTGCGCGCCAACGTCCGCTCCTGGCGCTATGTCAAAAAGATACTCGAGAGGTGGGCGACCAATGGACGAAACGATGCGCAGGATCGAACCGACCGACCTATCGATGTCGAAAAATACACCAGCGGCGCCTACGGCGACCTCTTCCGCCGCGGAAGCGACGTCTCCGACCTTCAATAGCGATGTGTGCCCACAGTGCGGCGGCGCCGGATTCTACAAGAAGGCAGTGCCATTCGGGCATCCCGACTTTGCCAAACTCTTTCCGTGCGTCTGCAAACTGGCGGAGCAGGAGCAGCGCAAAGCAGAGCGTCTGCTGGAGATGAGCAATCTGGCGCCCTTCCTCGATAAAACGTTCGAGACGTTCAATCCAAACGTTCCCGGCGTGCGACGCGCCTATTTGCGCGCGCTTGAATACGCTCGCCAACCGCGCGGCTGGCTGATTCTGTTCGGCAACTACGGGTGCGGCAAAACCCATCTGGCGGCTGCCATTGCCAATCAGTTGATTAAGAACCATTATCGGGTGCTCTTCGCTGTCGTTCCCGATCTGCTCGATCACCTGCGCTCAACGTTCGGTCCATCGAGCGAAATCGAGTACGATCAGCGGTTCGAGGATATTCGTGAGGCGGATGTGCTGATTCTCGACGATCTTGGCACCGAAAACACGACCAGTTGGGCGCGCGAAAAACTGTTTCAGATTATCAATCATCGGTACAATTTTGCGCTCCCGACCGTTATTACCAGCAATCGTAAACCTGAGGAGATCGATCCGCGCATTTTTTCGCGCATGTCCGACCGCGCGCTGTGCGAAGAGCATATCATTATCGATGCCGCCGATTATCGCAGGTTGCCCATCGCGCAACGCTACCCGATTGCCAGCACACAGCGCCGCCTGAAATAGATCCTCTCCTGTTTGACGCGAAGGCTATTCCCCGATAACGCCGTTTTGTGCTATCATACCTCTGATCTTGCGCACTAGATCGCGCAAGGGAGAAACGACGCTCCCATCAAAGTGGCAGATACGCCATTGCCGCATCAGGGGTCATCCATGCCAGGCAACCGCGCATTGTTCGATCGTGCTATGGAGCAAAGCCGCGAGGCAGCGCGGCTCATGAACTGGGACGAGGCGCTGAAACAGGCGGTCCGCGCGCTGCAGGAGTTCCCTCAGGATCTCGACGCACGCTCAGCCGTCGCTGTCGCGCTCTTCAACACCGGAAAGTATGCTCAGGCGCTTCAGATGTTTGACGAATTGCGCCGCATTGACGCCAGCAATCCCTTCTTTCTGGAATATCTGGCGCGCACCCATGAACGTCTCGGTGATCTGAAAGCGGCCACTAACGCCTACGTGCAACTCGCCGATCTGCAGATGAACCGCAAACTGGCTGCACGCGCCATCGATGCCCTGCACGAAGCGTTACGCCTGCAGCCCGATGCTGACGACCAGCGACTGCGTCTGGCGCAGTTGCTCGCCGACCACGGCGCTGCGACCGACGCAGCGGCGCATTATCTCGAACTGGCGCGACGCTCTCAGGCGCGCGGGCAGCTTGAACAGGCGGCGGAACTGGCGGAAATGGCGCTACGCTGTGAACCCGATAACCGCGAAGTCAAAGAATTGATTGCTGCACTCCACGATGCTCTGGCTACCACCGTCCAGTCAGCCATCGAAGCGACGACAACCGTCGCCGATGCGACCCCATTGCCGATGATTGGCACCGGCGGCCTGCGCGGCGCCCATATCGCCATCGACCGCATTGTTGCGCTGGCGCATGAACGGCAGGAGGCGGGCGATATTGACGGCGCTATTGAGCAGTATGAACGGGCGCTTAAGCTGGGAACCGACCGCAGTGATGTCTTTTACAGCCTGGGGCTGCTCTACCAGGAACGCGGCGAATATCAACGCGCCGTAGAATTGCTGCAGAGCGCCGCTGGCGACCAGGAATACGCTCTTTCAGCGCATTATATGCTTGGTCAGGCGTATCAGGCGCTGGGTCAACTGCCGGAAGCGGCGCACGAGTACGAAGAAACTATTCGTCTGCTGCCGTTGGAGTCGATCGGACGCGCCGAAGCCGACGATATGATCCAGATGTATGAGAGCGCTGCGCAGATCTACATTCAGCTCAACGACATCGCTCGCGCCGCAACGCTCTACTCAACGCTGGCGAACTTTCTCCAGGGCAAACGCTGGGGGCGCGAACGCGCTGATGAGTTTCGCCAGAAGGCCAAGGATTTGACTGAGCGTAACATGTTCGCCAAGCTGCGCACGCTCGGCACCGGGGCGCTAACCTCGCCGCCGCCTGCTCCTGAGCCCGAAGCGCCCCTCGACAACCCGATGCCCGAAACATGGGGCAAGATTCGACCGATTACCGATTTTCTGCGTTCGCCCGAGTCACAAACTTCGGGCGAACAACTCGACGCGGCGCCGTCCGTCGCTGGTGAACCGGTCGATCCACTGGCAGTCCTGGAGGCGTTGCCCCCCCCTGAGCGCGCTCCTGCAGCGCCGGTCACGCCGCTTGACACGACCGGACTGGACGACATTTGCGAACGCTACGTTCTGGCAAGCGAGAAGTACATCGAGCAGGGGTTAATGCTGGCAGCCAACGACGCCTGCATGGAGGTCATTCGGCTAAACCCCGATTACCTCCCGATCCATTTGCGATTGGGAGAAATTTATGAACGCGATGGGCGCAAAGATGAAGCGCTGATCAAATATCAACTGTTGATCGACACCTACGTGGCGCGTGGCGAACCGCAGCGCGCCATCGATGTCTACTATCGACTGATAGAGCTGTCGCCTGATACGATCCTGCCGCGCTCGCGGCTGGCTGAGTTGTTGCGCGCCGAGGGACGCAATGAAGAAGCGGCGCAGCAACTGGCGATTGTCGCCGGCGCCTATTTTCGGATGGGGCAAACAACGAAAGCGCTTGAAGAGTATCGCCGCGCTTTGCAATGGTCGCCAGCCAATGCGGAACTTCACGCACAATACGGTCAGGCGCTGCTGAAACTCGACCGTACCGAGGCGGCGCTGGTCGCCTTCCGACGCGCTCTTGAACTCGACCAGCGCAATCCGGTTCATATTGCACGCATCAACATGGCGCTGGCGATTATGGGTGAGCAGCCGGCTGCCATCTGGCAATCGCTGGCGACACTGCTCGATCAGCTCAAACAACATCCAGAACGCCAGAATGAAGTGCAGTCCGAATATCGCGCCGCGCTGCTGGTTGCCGACCTGCCAATCCTGCACTACATTCTGGGCATCATTCAGCAGCAGGCGGGACAGCATCCATCGGCGTTGCTGGAATTCGAGCAGGCGCTTGAATTGCTGAACACCGAGAGCGACCCGATCCTGACGCCGCATCTCGTTCATCAGGCGCTGGCTGACAGTCATATCGCCCTGGGACAGGCCAGCGACGCACTGAGTCAATTGCAGCGCTCGCTCGAACTTCCCCCTGCACCGCCGCCGCCCGACGGCGCCCGGTATCCGTTCTCAACTCCCCTCTCTCAGGGAGAAACTGTGCGACGCATGGCGGAAGCCTATGCCGCTGTCGGCGATCTTGCCGGCGCCGAACGCGCACTGCAGGAAGCAAAGCAGTTCTTGCCCTATGATCGCGCCATCTATACCAAACTGTCCGATATCTATTTTCGCCAGGGCCGCTTGAACGAAGCGCTGGCGCAACTCGACGAACTGGCGACCCACTACGAGCAACGTCAGTTGCTGGATCGCGCCATCGAGGCGCTCGAAAACGCGCTGCGTCTGGCGCCCAACAACATTCCGATCAGCCATCGCCTGGCGAAAATGTATATCCGGCGCGGCTACCTCGATAAAGGCGTTGAGGCATTGACGCGCGTCGCTGAACTGCAACGCAAAGAAGGGCAGATCAAAGATGCTATCGCCAACCTCCAGCAGGCGGCTGAGGTGCACTGGACGCTTGGCCGGCAGGAAGAAGCGCGCGCCCTGTACGACAAAATCGTGCATATCGCGCCCAATGATATCGAAGCGCGCCAGTGGTTGTCATTTATGTATACCCTTGCCGGTATGACACGCGAAGCCATTGCGCAAAAGAAGCAGATCATCCGTATCCTCCTCCAACGCCGCGATCTGGATAACGCCATCGCCGAAATGCATCAGATCTACGGACTGGACCAGAACGACACGGACAACTTGTTTCAGCTTGGCGACGCCCTTATGCGGCGACAGGAGTATGAGCAGGCGATTCGCATCTACAACCGCCTGGCAAAGATTCCGGGCGTCGAGATTGAGCGCGTCGAGGCGCTCCAGGCGGCAGCAAAACGGATGCTCGAACAGCAACAGGCAGGAACACGGTGACAGGCGGCGCGCAGCGGGCGTGATGACCCTGTCGCAGGCGCACGACGCTGCGCCTGCGACAGTTTATCTCATCAGCATGTCATCCTAAATATTCGGGATAGCGGTAAAATATGCGTGAACGCAGACTATCCCCGGTACGCTGTGCACCGATGGAACGATATGCCCGACATTCGTAGCATCCTGGAATGGATCAATCGCCTCGCTGACCGTCTCAATCCCTTGGTCGATCCGCGCGCGCTGCTCGACATCGCGATCGTCGCGCTGATCTTTTACTGGTTGCTCGGAGTCATTCGCGGCACGCGCGCCGTTCAGTTGTTGCGCGGTTTTGGCATTATGCTGGTGATCTCGATCGTGCTCAGCTCGGTGCTGCCGCTCGAGACGCTGCGCTGGCTGCTCGAAAACGCCATTCAACCGGCATTGATCGTCGCCATACCGGTTCTGTTTCAACCCGAATTGCGCCGCGCTCTGGAAAGCCTGGGGCGAACCAATGATCTGCTGGGACGTCCGTTCTCTCGCGCCAACCGCTCAGAATTGATCGAGACGGTGATCGGCATTTCGCGCGCAGCGCAACAACTGTCGCAGCAAGGCATCGGCGCGTTAATGGTCATTGAGCGCGAAACCGGATTACAGGAGTATGCTGATCGCGGCGTGATCATCGACGCGCGCCTGGCAGTGCCGCTCTTGCTGAACATTTTCTATCCGAACGCGCCGCTGCACGATATGGCGGTCATCGTGCGGGGCAACCGCATTCTGGCAGCCAACGTCGTGCTGCCGCTCAGCGAAGATATTGTCGGACCGCGGCGCCTCGGCACGCGTCATCGCGCCGCCAAAGGCATCTCTGAGCAATCCGACGCTATCGCTGTGGTCGTGTCCGAAGAAACCGGCGCGATCTCTCTGGTGCACGACGGGCGTATGGTGAGTTACCTGAACGAGGCGCGGCTGAGAAGCATGCTGGCAGGCTTGCTCAAGGTGCAGCTTGACGAAGAGCCAAAGAACCAGACTCAGACTGCGTGAAAGGTCGTCGTCGTGGATTTTCTGAACACCTCAGCCCTGCGTTTTCTTCTGGCGCTGATCCTGGCATTCGCGCTGTGGGTGTTCGTCTCGTATACTCAGAATCCTGATCGATCCATCGAGTATGACAATGTCCCGGTGGATATCCAGGGACTGGCGCCGGGGCTGATCGTGATTGATAAAGAAGGCTTGCCACGAGCGCAGCGTCCTGAAGTTGATCTGACAGTGCTGGCAGATGAAGAAACAGTAAAAAATGTGCGCATCAGCGATCTGCGCCCGTTTATCGATCTCACTGGACGCGGACCAGGCGAGCACAATGTGCCGGTCAATGTCGTTACAACCCGCTCGCTCCGCCTGCGCACGACCGTTGAACCCGAATATCTGGTCATCCGGCTGGATCAGGAAATAACCAAGACGGTTGCGCTGACCGTTGAGACCACCGGGATCGTGCCGTTCGGCTTTGAGGCGCGCGCACCGCAGGCAACCTTTCGCGGGCAATCGCTGACCATGGTAACTGTGCGCGGACCCCTGGGAAGGGTAACGCGCGTGACTGCGGTGCGCGCGCGCGTTGATATCGACCGTCTGACGGCAAATTATAATTCTCCGCGGACGCTCGAACCGATCGATGCTAACAGTCAACCAGTGGCTGGCGTGACGGTTGAGCCAGCTACTGCCGACATCCTGGTGCCGATCATTCCCAGTGTCGGTCTCAAACGTGTACCGGTTGTGCCGTCGATCACCGGCTTCCCCGCCAGCGGATATGTGGTCGCTGGCGTTGAGGTGTCGCCATTGCTCGTGACGCTGACCGGCAGCTCAGGACCGCTCGATGACGCCGAGAATGTCTCAACTGCCGACGTGGATGTCACCGGTGCGACACAAACCTTCACGCGATCGGTGTCGCTGATCGCGCCACGTGGTACGCAGCTCCGCTTTGGTGAACCGACGGAGGCGATCGTGACGGTGCGGATTACGCCGATCAATCGACCGTTCCAGGCGACCATACCGGCATTGGTGCAGGTCATCGGCATCAGTGACGGGTTGCTGGCATCACTCAGCCCAAACGTCGTCTCCATCACTGTGACCGGCGCCTCTGCGCAACTTGAGGCGTTGTCCAGCGCCCAACTGCTTGGCATCGTCAATGTCCGCGGATTGGGACCGGGGACCTATGAACTCGAGCCAGCGTTCACGCTCCCTGAAGGTGTGACGCTGGCAGCGCCGGCGCCGCGCGTCTTCGTGACGCTGCGCCTGCCGCCAACGGCGGCGCCGACATCACCGATTGAGAACGACGCGCAACCGACAGCATCGCCAGGCATACCCGGACCGACATCCACTCCTGGACCGACATTCACTCCTGGACCGACATCCACTCACGGAGAGACGCCAACACCAACAGGAACGCCATAGATCCGTTGCAGAAGGAGGACCAACCATATGTCGCTCACTCTGGAAGATGTTGAACACGTCGCACGACTGGCGCGACTGCGCCTCTCACCCGCTGAACTTGAGAAAATGCGCGATCAACTGTCCAATATTCTCGATCATTTTCAGATGTTGCAACAGGTTGACGTCAGCGCTGTTCCGCCGACGGCACAGGTCACCGATCTGATCAACGTGATGCGCGCTGATGAAGTGCGCCCGTCGTTGCCGCGCGAACAGGCGCTGGCAAACGCTCCTGAACAACAGGACGGAATGTTCCGTGTCCGTGCTATCTTTGATGAAGCGTGAGAAGCGAGGAAACCTGTGTCCCACAATGGATCAACGTTTCGCTACCTGGGCAAAGGGCGCCGCCTGATTGAAGGCCTGGAAAAGGTCACGGGCAGAGCAACATATGCTGGAGACCTGACGCTCCCCGATATGCTCCATGCCCGGCTGGTTTTGAGTCCGTATGCGCATGCCCGCATCGTCTCGATTGACGCCAGCGCTGCACAGGCAGCGCCTGGCGTGGTCGCTGTGCTGACCGCCGAAGACCTGCCAACCCGCGACCGCGCCGTCAATTCGCGCCATAGCGCGGTTCTGGCGAAGGATCGCGTTCTCTGGCGCGGGCAACCGGTTGTGGTGGTCGTCGGTGAAACCGAGGCGGCGGCGCGAGATGCCGCTGACCTCGTCGTTGTGGAATACGAACCGCTGCCGCCGATTGTGGATGTGCGCAAAGCTGCCATGCCCGATGCACCGGTCATCTGGCCCGAGGGTCTGCCGAAAGAAGGCGCGGACCTGACGGCAGCCCATGCCGCAGTTGACAAAGGCGAGCAGGAAACGACCGGAGCGCCCTCGAACATTCACGATGAGGCGCACTTCGCACGCGGCGATATCGAACGCGGCTTCGCTGAAGCCGATGTGATCATCGAGCGCGTCTATCGCACGCCGATGGTTCATCAGGGATATCTGGAGCCGCACGCCTCGGTCGCTGAGCCTGATCCCTATCGCGGCAGCGTCACGGTCTACACCAGTACACAGGGGCAATTCAGTGTGCGTGATGAGGTGGCGCGTCTGCTATCCCTTCCGAAGCATAAGGTTCGCGTCGTGCCGATGACAATTGGCGGCGGCTTTGGCGCCAAGTACGGCATTATCGATCCGCTGGTCGCGGCCGTTGCCATGACAGTCAAACGTCCGGTGCGCCTGGTGCTGACCCGCACAGAGGATTTCCTTTCGACGACCCCCTCGCCAGCGGCGATTGTCGAACTCAAGGTTGGCGCGCGCGCCGACGGCGCGCTGACGGCGATCCAGGCGCGGGTTTTGATGGATAACGGCGTCTTTCCCTTCGCCCTGGGAGGAATTGTCAGCATTCTACTCGGCGGCTATTACAAATGTCCAAATGTCAAGATCGACTGTTACGAAGTGCTGACGCACAAGCCGCAGGCGGGCGCCTACCGCGCTCCAGGGGCGCCGACCGCAACGTTTGCGATCGAGTCGACAATTGACGATATTGCGCGTGCGCTTGGACGTGATCCGCTCGAATTTCGGCTGCAAAACGCCGCTGAAACCGGCGACCCGATGGGCAATAACGACCCCTGGCCCCATATAGGGTTGAAACTGGTGCTCGAGCGATTGCGCGATCATCCCGCCTGGAAGGATCGCGAGGTCGGTCCGAACGAGGGTGTTGGCATCGCCATTGGCGGATGGCCCTGCGGCATGTCGCCTGCCGCTTCGGTCTGCCGCGTGGATACCGATGGCACGGTGCGCGTGCATGTCGGATCGGTCGATATTTCCGGCGTTAATTCGTCGTTTGTGCTGGTAGCCGCCGAAATCCTCGACATTCCCCCCGAACAGGTGGAACTCATTCAGGGCGACACGCGCAGCGGTCCATTCGCCGGTCCTTCCGGCGGCAGCCAGACAACCTACAGCGTGGCGGGAGCGGTTGCGAATGCAGCGCGCGCCGTGCGCGAGAAGCTGTTCCAGGTGGCGGCAGATCACTTTGAAGCCAGCGCCGCCGACCTTGAACTGCGCAACGGGATGGTGAGCGTCAAAGGCTTTCCTGACAAGGCCATCTCGATCGGTGAACTGGCAGCCATCGCCGAACGCAAGGCAGGCGGACCGGGACCGATCGTTGCAGAAGGAAGCGCCGCCGTCTCCGAAAATGCACCCGGTTTCGTCGCCCATCTGGCGAAGGTGCACGTCGATCCCGAAACCGGTCAGGTGACGCTGAAGCAGTACGTCGCCATCCAGGATGTCGGGTTCGCCCTCAACCCGACGCTGGTTGCCGGTCAGATCCACGGCGGTTCGGTGCAAGGCATTGGATGGGGCTTGTATGAGGCAATGGTGTACGACGAGTACGGCCAGTTGTTGACCGCCAGCTTCATGGATTACAACCTGCCGGCGTTTGATCAGGTTCCAGATATCGAAGCGGTGCTGGTCGAAAACCCCGCACCGCACGGTCCCTTCGGCGCGCGCGGCGTCGGCGAGCCGCCGATCACGGCTGGCGCTGCAGCGATTGCTAACGCTGTCCGCGACGCTACTGGCGTGCGTGTGACCGAGATCCCCATCCGCGCAGAAATGCTGTGGCGGGCGATGCACAGCGGAGAGGGGTGACGGTCATGTGAGACAGCACGGTAAGGGGCAGGTCTGAGACCTGCCCTTACGGTGTCCACATCAGCATCAACGTGTGCCTCATCCCATCACATTGACCTTTTCCGGCGCGATCTTGAACCGAACTCGCCGTTCGTCCGGCGAGTTCGGCGTAAACCGCTCCGCTCCAGTGTACCGCTGCGCCAGGTAGTCGATATGCGCACGCCCCTCTTCCTCGTTAACCTCGACCACCGGACCGCGGATCTGAATGTAACGGTAGATGTTGTCCGGGTCAACGACCACCAGCGCGACATAGGGATTCGCACGGATTGCGCGATCCTTGAGCCGTCCAACGGCGGTGTTCAGATAGATGTACCCATTTGCGCAGTGAAACCAGACTGGCGTCGCCTGTGGTGTGCCGTCAGGCAGGGTCGTCGCAAGGATCATAATCAATGGTCGTTCGAGGAGATCGCGGTGCGAATCTGGGATCGTCGCAATCTTTGTGGCGTGATCGCTCATCTGGCGCTCCCTTGAGATTTCAGATGCGGAATGACCTGCTCGCTGAATGCCTTGATGAACTGCTCCTGGTTGCGCCCGACGTTGTGGACGTGGATCTCGTCGAACCCCAGATCGATGAACTGCTGAATGTATGCGCGATGCTCGTCGAGATCGGGCGAGATCAGCATCCGGTTCTTGAAGTTTTCCGGGCGCACCAGCTTTGCAATCTCGGCAAAATCCTCTGGATTGCGAATATCCTGTTTGGGAAAGGGCATGCCGCCGTTGGGCCATTCGGTCAGTGCATTCTGCATGGCCTCTTCATACGTCTCCGCCCACGACATGTGCAACTGTAGCAGTTTGGGCATCCGCGCGGGGTCCTTACCCGCCTTGCGCGCTCCCTCTTCAAACTTCCCCAGCAGCATCCGCAGTTTGTCGAGGCTGGCGCCAGGCGTAATGATCCCGTCGCATTCCCTTCCAGCCCATTCAGCCGTGACCGGTCCAGCCGTGGCGATATAGATTGGCGGCGGGACTGGCGGCAGGGTCCACAGACGAACTCGCGCCATTTTGAAGTATTTGCCATCGTCGTGACGGGCCACTTTTCCGGTGAAGAGCTTCTTGATGATGCTGACCGCTTCCTGGAGCATCTGAAGGCGAATATGCGGTTCAGGCCATACGCCGCCGACGACGTGCTCATTCAGCGCCTCGCCGCTGCCCAACCCCAACCAGAAGCGACCGGGAGTCATCGCGGCCTGGGTTGCAGCCGCCTGCGCGACGACCGCGGGGTGGTACCGAAACGACGGGCAGGTCACACCCGGTCCAAACGTCAATGTGTGCGTCGTCGCTCCGAGTGCTGCCATCCAGCTCCAGACAAAGGCGCTGTGCCCCTGCTGCGGCACCCATGGCTGAAAATGATCCGCCGCCATGACTCCTCTGAAGCCATGCTGCTCGGCGAGCTGACAGTATGCCAGCAGATCATTCGGGTGAAACTGTTCCAGAGCTGCGGCATATCCAATTATCGCCATATGTGTGCTCCTCTACGCTCAAGAAGATCTCGCGCCAGACATTGCGCTGACGTATTGCCAGGCTGCTGCGCCAGCCAGATCAGATCGTCAACTTCGTCAATATCACGTGCGAGGTGCGGCAGGTGTATGATATGCACCGTTAATCCAAGGCGTCGGGCTTCCGCACTGTGACGCGCGCAACTATCAGGACCAAAGAGAAATTTCCATCTTCGCACAGGGCGCACCAGCAGCAGATTCGTTCCGCCATCGTGGGATGGCGTAATAGCCACGCCGGAGAGTTTCGATAGCACCATTACATCGTCCGCCTGCAAGAGCGGAATATCCGACGGCGCAACCAGAACGGCGGCATGGTCAGGCACATTGTCGGCAGCCTGTTGCAGTGCTGCATTGAGATCAGATGTCTGATCCACCACAATCGCAGCGCCGTAAGCGATTGCCATCTGACATGCCGCCATGTCCCGACTGATCACCGTCACCCGCTGAACCGGTGAATGTAACAGCGCCGCCAGCACATCGCCGAGCATTGCCAGCGACAACGCATGCCGCTCATGTGCGTCGAGCGCATGCGCGAGGCGTTGCTTCGCCAGGCGCAACTCCTTCACGGGCACAATCGCGTGGATGTCCATGCTACCGTCTTTTGCACCATGCCTGCCTCTGGCATTTGGCGTTGGCTTCGACAGGCTCAGCCAGCGCCGAACACACAACTCATCGTGTGGTGCGTCTCTGGTAAGAACTACGGCGTCTCACCATTGATACCGCACGCCTTTGCATCAACCTTCCTGAGACACCCTCTGATACGCACGGCGACGCACAGCGGTTCTGGCAGCAGCCAGCGTCGCTTCAGCCAGACGACGCTTCTCGGCAGGACCGCGCATTATCGTCTCAGTCACGGTCACTTCCGCGCCAGATGCGCGAACATCATCAGCAAGGTCGGCATCCGCCCGATCGATCACGAGCACGTCGATCAAGCCGCAGTAGCAGGCAGCCACACCGCGCACCGAAACCTCCAGCCCGACGGCGCGCATCAGCGGCGCAGCCGGACCCTTGACTGGCGCGCCAGCAATGATCGGGCTGACCGCAACCACCGGCGCCGACGATGCCATGATCGCATCACGCACGCCGGGCACTGCCAGGATCGTACCAATGCTGACCACCGGGTTGCTTGGCGCAATCACGATCACCTCAGCAGCACGCAACGCTTCGAGCACTCCTGGCGCCGGACGCGCCTGTTCAACGCCGACGAAACGAATGCCTAACGCCTCATCGCGAGCGCGACGCTGCACCAGATACTGTTGAAAATGCAGCCACCCCGCTGGCGTGGCGATCTCGGTCGCCACCGGATCATCGCTCATCGGCAACAACCGGACACCAACATTCAGCGCACGACGGAACGCATCCGTCACCTGTGAGAGAGTCCATCCTGCACGTAGCAACTCAGTCCGGCGAATATGCACTGCCAGGTCTTGATCGCCGAGTTTGAACCACGTGTCGGCGCCGAGCGTCGCAAGCATGGACAATGCATACGTGGTATCGTCACGAATGCCCCAACCCTGTGATGGATCAACAATGCCAGCCAGCGTGTACATCACAATATCGATATCTGGAGACACGTGCAAGCCGTGAAAGGCCATATCGTCGCCAGTATTGACAATTGCGACGATCGTTTCAGGCGGCACGACCTGCACCAACCCTTCGAGGAAACGGGCGGCGCCGACGCCTCCAGCAAGGACGGCAATCATGCAACATCTCCGCGTGGATCAATCAAAACGAACGACCAATGTCTCAAGCGGCAATCGTTCCCGACGGACCGGTTCAACAGCAGCATACCCAACGGTGATCAGGGCATGGGGTATCAGCGCCGGATCAAGACTGAGCGCTGCCGTAACAACATCCGGGCAAAACAACGGCGCACACATCCACCCACAGTCCAGACCCAGCGCATAGGCGGTCAGCAACATGTTTTGAATAGCACAACCAAGGCTTTGCACCGCCATCGTTATTTCGGCAGCATTACGTGCGGCATCGGGGTAGACGTCGAGACCGACAGGATACAAACAGGGCACAATAACAACCGGTGCGCCTGTAATCCGCTCATACGACTTGCGCGCGCGTCCTTCAATGGTCGCGGCATCCAGACCGTCGAGCGCGAGTTGTCGCCGCCATTCTTTCCCCATCGCCGTCGCAAGCGCATGTTTGGGCTCTGGGCGCGTCAACACCACGAACCGCCACGGCTGCCGACCGTGCGGCGAGGGCGCCCAGCGCGCCGCTTCGAGCATCGTCAAAATATGCTCGCGATCAACGGGACGATCCGACAGGCGACGTACCGAACGCCGACCACGGATAATCTCTGCCAGCGAGAGTGACAGACGGTTCGCCTCATTAGCCATCATTGACCGCTCGATAGGTTTAAGGTCTGTATATTTATGTCAACGAAACAGATCGCGTTCCGGCGCTCGAATCAGGACGCGCGCACCATCACCGGAAGGCACAATCGGATACCCGCGCACAATTGCAGCAGGAACCCGGTCAACTTTCCCCATGACCAGTTCAGCAGCGGAAGCCAGTTCATCAGCCACTGCAATCACACTGGCATGCATGGTGTAGCCATACGGGTCTTGCTGTCCAGCATAGTCAACCAGCGGCGCGAGACCGGCGGCGCCAATCGCGACATTCACCTGTCCTTCGCGCCACGGACGACCAAATGTATCCGAGATAATGACAGCCACATCAGCCTGACAACGCTCACGCAGCGCAAGGCGCAGACGCCTCGCCGAGGCATCAGGATCGAGGGGCAACAGGGTCACGAAACGTCCGCCCGCCACATTCGACTCATCGACGCCAGCATTGGCGCAGATAAACCCGTGATGGGTCTCGGTAATCAAAACACCGCGATCCATTTTGACAATCCGCCGACTCTCGCGCAGCACCACCTCATAGTATGCTGCGTCTTTGCGACCCTGCGACGCCGCCATACGCGCCAGATGCGACGGCTCGATCGTTTCCAGATCGACCAGGCGTCCTTCCGCCTTTGACACGATCTTCTGCGTAACGACCAGCACATCGCCGTCCTCGAGCGCAACATCATTGCATCTCAGTGCGGCGACAAGAATCTCGACGAGATCACTACCGGGGTGCACATCACCCATGCCACAGATTGGAATAATGCGGACACCGTCGTTCATCAAACTGCGCCCCTCTGCTGCATCGCCCGTCAGAAGCGGAAGAACAAAGCATCGGTCATTGTACCATGTCCGACACCTGTGCCCGAGCAGATATGAACTTTGAATGATTATTCCGCTATCCGCCTACCCGCCTGGCGCCTGAAGTCGCGGACTACGGTTGCGAAGCCCGCTTTCGCGGGCTAGATCCGGCGATACCGGAATGAAATCGGCGACCCGCCCTTGCGGGAGTGGAGTAGCCCGACAAGCCTGCCCGTTGGAAAAAAAACAGGCGGCTTCCATAT
>JANWXL010000263.1 GCA_025055265.1 Roseiflexus sp. | reverse complement strand
CGCCACAGCTGGTAGACGCTCCCTTTGCGCTGCTCCTTCTTCACCACATCCAGACTCATCCCGACCGACGCCAGCAGGCGCTGGCGCTCATCCAGCGTCTGCTGGCGGCTGAAGACATCCTGGCGCTGGCGCCAGCGCAGGTGCGGGAACGGATGGAGCGAAGCCCGATAGGGTCGCTCTTTGCCTGGACAGGCGAAAAAGTCAGGTTTTGGGGGAGCCTGGCTCACTATCTGGGAGTAGTGCGATGGTTTGGAAATAACACCGACATACTGCTCGTCCCTCAGCCATATCTGCTGTTCCAGGCGTTGGAGTGGATTGTGCGCGGGAACGAGACAGACGAACATCATTTGAGGCGGGTTTTGGATGATATTGATTGCCGCTTTTTCGCCTGCTATACCACACAAAAGCGGGTTCATCAGGGGGTAGTTCAGTCGCTGCTGGCGCTCGAACGCATGGGAAGTGTGCACTTGAGCCATAGAGCGGACGCTGCCAGCTCACTGTTGCTGAACGAGCGGCGCATCAGCCACTTCCGACTGTGTCGAAGGATAATGATATGAAGTATCCGCGCACCTGGAACAACGAGCGTGTGTTACAGGTTCTGACGACGGAGAGTCGTCAGAAAGAACGAGACCTTTTTATGCGCACCCATCGACCATTCATGCAGATTCGCGTCGATTTCTGCAAAGAGAAGGGGATACAAAATACGTTCATTGATGAAGATCAGCTACGAGAATTGGTACAGAACAGTTCACTGAATGCACATAATCGCCTTTTCTTTGTGGTTGGCGAGGCTGGCAGCGGAAAAAGCGAACTATGCCAGTGGCTTGAGTATACCGTTGATGAACGTCGTGTTCTTCCCTTCCATATTCCACGAAGTATGACGACGGCAACTGGCGTTGCGGCGCTCCTCAGGCAACAATCAAAGGGTTTCATCCCAAAGACGCTATCGAAGACGCCGATAACGGTTCAGGTTCGTCACATTATATCATCAGCAATTATTATCCTCTACGAGGACAGAAGTTCTGTTTTTCCGCCTGAAGAACATTGGGTGCGCCTGATAGAAAGCCATGAGATGCACCAGATGATCGAAGTATACCTCCAAAATATCTTGGATGGCGCAAAAACATTTGAATTACTCGCCGATGAAGATGAAATCCGGCGTATACTTAATAAATACAATCTCTGCTCGTTAATCGAAGATATTTCAAGAAAAAAGGGACTTCTCCGCGAAATCCTTGAGCAAGCTATAGAACAAACATTTTGGCTGGGGGATATCCGGTTAGTTCTCGATGACATCTCTCGCCACCTCATCCTTCAGAACCGACGACCGTTACTGCTGATTGAAGACATAACCGGTTTCCAGACTCTGAGCGGAAAGCTGCTCGATTATCTTTTTGATCTCTCGACTGGGCATTTCGACGCGGTTATCGGCGTAACCAGCGGTTTTGAGAGCACACGACTGATTGATTCAGTCAGTGCGAGTGATCTGACAGGCGTTCACCATCGTCTGAAAGGACGCTTCGTACTAACCGACGATCACGGCTGTTCGTATGGACTCGAAGATGGTCTGATCGAACTGACGCGAGCGTACCTGGACGCAGTCAGGGCTGATTGTTCTCGGGCTGTGCAGGAACCTTTGTTCTCCACATTCAGTCAGGGACTGTATCCATTTACAGAAACTGCACTGCGACGCGTTTTCTCCAGCTTGTACGAGGATGGAATTCCGCGTCGAACTCCTCGCCTGTTTCTCGAGCACGTGCTTGCCGCGGCGCTGCTTGCAGAGACGCCGCCTTATCTCACATTTGATCGCTCGAGGTACATCAAGGCGCCGCCTCTGTTGTTTCGCACCGATGACGTTCCCGATCCGCATCTTCAGAGCCTGCTGCGCTGGTACGGCGAGATAGATGACGATTTCATTACGCTCGATGCGCGCATTGCCGACATATGGGGCGTTCACCTGCCGGAACATGCCTATCGTGAGGGAGTGTACCGGATCCCTCGCGCATATGCTGGTCCAGCGCCTGACATTGCTATCAACAGCGCCTGGCAGCAAGAATTGTCTGAACTCCAGAGCTGGCTCAATAAGGGCGGCATGTATCCCAGTCGCGAGGTGCTCAAACGGGGGATAGAACGTGTGGTGCATTTGTTCGGTGATCCGCGATCGCTCGGCAATCCTGACGCCGCCGGTGGCGCATCTATCGTCTATGCGCGCGGCGATGAGCGCCTCCCTATCTCTCTGGGTCGCAACAGCGGCGACCAACCATCCACATCGACCTACATCAAGCTCAAGATTGCGTGCTCACCTGACGAACGCGGCATTCTTGAGGAACTCGCCTATCTGGCATTGAGCGGTAAAGACCTGCTGCAGGCCTGTCGAAACGTTGCGCTCACGCTCGAATGGGCGCAGCAGCGCTGGCGAGAATATCATCTGGAGGTCCGGGATCTGTTTGCACGTCATCTGCATGGTATAACGGTTGAACAGTTCATCTGGACATCGTGGCGATTGATCTGCGGATTGTGCGGGATGCCCTGGGATAGACGACCCCATCTCAAGTCCTGCGATGTGGGCAATATTCCGTATGATCGGGTAACTCCCTGGTCGCCTGAACGCCATGGAGCGTGTTACGCCGCTGGCAAGGAGTTCCTGAGATACTCCGATGTCGTGCGCCAGTTGTTCATCGGAACGTTTGCGCTCCATGCATCGGTGCTGGACGTTGAAGCGTGTACAGCGGCACAACAAAGCGCCGCGTCTTTGGACGTCATAGATCGACTGGCACGTGTATCCATCAATGCGTGGCGTAAGTTACCCTTCAGAATTCGCCCAACAGGGCAGAATCTTTCCGATCTGCTCATTCCCCTGCAACGTTATGCGCACGCTCTCAAGCAACTCAATGTTCAGGTTGCGTACACTGCCGACCTGCTTGATCTCAGGCAAAAGGAACGCCATCTTGCGGCACAAGAACCCTTCGATCACTCCCTGCTCCAGCGCCATCTTGCGACTTTGCGTCAGCAATGCGGTGAAATTGGGCTGACCTGGCGGCAGCAGTGGGATGAAGCGCTCGATACGCTCAGATCAGTCACCGGAGAACAATTGATTAATCTACGCCGGGAAATCCAGCGGCTATGCGCTAGCGTTGAAGCGCGGAGCAAGGAAATAACGGACGATATATGGCAATATCAGCAGTTTCGTTGCCATCTACGCCCGATTATTGATCATCCCTATTGGTTAGCCGTCGCCACTGTGCAAACAATCCAAAGCGATCTGCTCTCAGCCGCTTATACGCGTTATCGGCGACGAGGCGGCTCGATAACGAACACACGCCAGTATCGGCAGCTGAAAGAAACTATTCGCAATGTCTGGAGTGAAATAACCGATGACTGAAAAATCAATCATATCTCTGCTTTCAGAAACATGCACGACGCTTGATCATCTGAAAATGCACGATGCTCACGCCGAATCATATGAACGCGCTCAAGAACGGACCGCGCTCGTTCTGCAGGCTGCTCAGCGATTACATGCGGCATTGCAACGCCTGAGAGCCGCTTCGCTTCTGCTGAAGGTCGTGGCGCCAGACTGCCATCTTGCGTCTCTCTGGTCAAGAACCTGCGCTGATCTGCAGAAGGGAATGCCGCGCGATTTTCGGGCGCCGGCAGCGGCGATCGTTGAAGGTCATCTTGACCTGCTGCGATTGATTGAGTATACTGCCTGCTCAGCTGCGGTTGCAGAAGAACGAGGTGATCAGATCGCTGATCATCTTGCACGACTTATGCAAGAGAGCAGTCGTGACGACGGAGCGCATCCTTCTGCGGTCTATCGGGCGTGGATTGAAGAAGCGCTTAGCGATCTGGTGCGGAAGAAAAATGCAGACGATGCACACGACATGTGGCAGATGCTGCTCAGGCGATGTGGTGAAGCGCCCTGAAACTCTGCTTGAGACGCATGGAACGCACTATGCCGGATCGTTATCGGAAGCGATGGCAGCGAGCTCCTGATAGAGATGATAGCAATTATGGATGGCTCTCAGGCGAACATAGGATTTTCCTTCAGGGTTTAGCAGACGCGAGCTGTCTTCTCGGCAGACCGGGCAATCGCAAGGCAAGGGTTGAGTCAGAATCTCGGCGAAGGTGTAATTTCGTCGCCACTCGCTGAAGTGCGGACTCGCAAGTTTGTATCGCCGAAGGGGGTTGCTGTAGAACAATCCTCCGCGCCAGGCTTCCTGCGCCGGTGCGCTCGAGTCGGCTGATGCGACGCCGAGGCGCGCGAGTTTCGTCAGCACCTCCACTGAACTGACGCCGAAGATGTGCAGATTGGCGCCGACCGCTTCGAGCGCCGCTTCGACACGACGATAGAATTCATCGCGGTTTGCAGTGACCAGGCGGGCAAGCGATCCAAGCGCGAATGATGAATATCCCATATCAGCAAGTACTCGCGCTGCATTGTAGATGGTAGAAACATCGTATCCCTGAATAACCCCGACAATCTGGACATTGGCAGGAAGAGAAATGGTGGCGAGGCGACTGATCAGCCATCGCGCGTTTTCAAGATTATGAACAACCCGTCGTTCCAATTCTCCGAGCGTTTTGGCGCCGAAGAGAGGAACATCGAGATGGCAGAGACGAATTGGAATGGTGAGAGACATAATCATTTCGCACTGCCGTTCCCAGACGCGGAGGGGCGTCAGCCACGGCGCCTTTTGGGCAGGCTGGTAAGCGCCGCTGTCGATCATCAAACTGCTTGGCAGAGATGGCCAGTCACGCGCTCTCCAGGAGCGACTGACATTTGGCGGACTGACCAGCACGCGGACGTAAGGCAGATAGTGTTGATAAATCGGGTCACTGTTTGTCCATGCTACGTAGTATTGCATAGGCATCGTTCATTTCTGTAAAAAGACTCAGTAGATGTCGCTCATATATTTTATCCCCGACTGGGATGACCGGGTTGATCCGAATTACGACTTTATTAACGACACACATTCACCCGATCGAGATCCATACCATAGCGATTATTACGCTCATCAAATCTATAATGAACCTCCATATGACGGCATTCTCGTGTCCAGGGCGGTCATCGACCGTCAACCGTCCAAATTAGAACTCATCCGGGATATTGGTTCAATAAAACGATACCTCCGACTTCCAGAAAGTCATACCGTTCTTGGCGACTGCGGCGCTTTTTCGTATTGGAGAGAAGAGAACCCTCCTTATAAGAACGAAGAGATGCTTGAATTCTATCAGAGGCTCGGCTTTGATTTCGGCGTCTCAGTTGATCATCTTATCTTTGCTGGGTTAGACCATGACAAAGAACGCCGCTGGAACATAACGATGGAGAATGCTGAAGTGTTTATCAAGCGTCATCGTGCAGGAAGATATACGTTCACACCGATTGGAGTAGTCCAGGGTTGGGATCCAGAGTCGTATCGCCGTGGGGCTCGCCAGCTTATCAAGATGGGATATCGTTACATAGCAATTGGCGGGTTGGTCAGAAGCGCGACGAAAGACATCATCCAGATTTTGTCCGCAATTCAAGAAGAACTGCCTCCAGGGATTCGCGTTCATTTGTTTGGTGTTAATAGACCCGAATACGTTCATGTGTTTGCTCAGTTGGGAGTAACCAGCTTTGACAGCGCTTCACGTTTGCGTCGCGCCTGGATTGACGGCGAGAGAAACTACTTTCTTGGGGATGATGCCTACACTGCAATTCGCGTCCCATATTCTTCAAAAATGACAGGGAAATCACCATCCAACGAAAAAGAACTGCAGAAGATGGAAAAAGACGCTCTCACCAGGTTAAGGGATTATGATCGAGGAATTGTCTCAATAAACCAGGTATTTGAAAGTATTGTCGCATATACCGAACTTTCAGGCAAAATGAGTTCAAGAATGAGACGGGAATACTGGAGAACTCTCCAGGAAGAGCCATGGAAGCGTTGTCCTTGCGCTATATGTCGATCAATTGGCGTTGAAGTGATTATCTTTCGCGGAAACAACAGAAATCGCCGCCGCGGTTTTCATAACACCTGGCAGCTCTATCAGAACATCAAATCCAACTCTGCCTCCGCACCTTCGTGTGATCTCACTCGATACGAAGCACTGCTCGCACCTCCCCAACCACTGCCTCCGCCTTCGCCCGATACGCGGCGCGCAGCGCCTCCCCGTGGGGAAGCGGACGGTCGAGGATGAACGGGAACGTCCGTACCGGCGCGCCGAAAACGCTGCGGATGACATCGATAGTCAGCGCCTGCCGGCGCTGGACCTTCACCGGATCGGCGTAGAAATCGAGCAGGTTCTCATTCGCGCCAAAGTCATCAACGACCAGAACCTCCTGCGGTTGCTCGACAAGACCTGCCTGTACGCAGCGCCAGAAGTGTGCGCTGTCTTTGCGCGCGCCGAGATCGGCTGAGTTGGCGATCAGGACCGTGCGTGCGCAC
>JANWXL010000566.1 GCA_025055265.1 Roseiflexus sp. | reverse complement strand
CTGTCTCACGATCTTCGTTTATCATACGACATGTCTGGACTATCGCCCTGGTGGGATGGAAGAACACGGACTCTCACAGACTGGGACGGATGTAGATGGATCGGCGGCTTTCCATCACAAACAGACCCGTGTGAGTCCGTTGCCTCCACGTTGTTCCTATGCCGCCATATGGCGCTCAGACCCGGAAGCGGAGAGGAGACGAACGGAGAAGCTGTCATGCAAGATGTTGTCACTGAGTTGATGCGTTTGCTGGGACCGGTCAATCTCGACGTGATCTTTCGACTGTTGCTGACAATGATACTGTGTGGGTTCATCGGTCTCGAACGCTCGAGTCACGAGCGGGCAAGCGGGTTTCGCCCGCACATTCTGGTGGGGTTGGGCGCCTGCCTGGTGACAATGGCAGGGGCGTATGGCTTTGCCGAGTTGACCGGCGAGCGCGATGCGCTGCGGGTCGCCAGTTATGTGGTTTCGGGGATCGGATTCATGGGGGCTGGCGCGATCCTGCGCCACGGCACGACGGTGCGCGGTCTGACGACCGCCGCCACGCTGTGGGGCTGCGCTGGCATCGGCGTCACCGTGGCGACCGGTCTGGGATGGCTGGCGATTGCCGGCACTGTCCTGTTCCTGTTCACGTTAACAATTCTGGAGTGGTTCGAGGCGCGGCTCAACTTTGGCAGCCCGGTGAGCCGGCTCCGCATCCACCTGCACGACGACAATCGCGCTGTCGGCAAGGCGCTCAACGCGCTTGCCCGGCTGGGGGCGCCGGTCAAACGCGCCACGGTGCTGCCCGGCGCCGGAACCTCGGCGCTGCTGGATGTCGAACTCGCGCGGGCGCTCACCGCCGATCAGGCGCCATTGTTGGCGAAGCAACTGCTGACGCTCAAAAAGTACGTTGCGCAGGTCGATACCACTGTCGCGCCGCTGGATGAACCTTCAGATGATGAGGAACCGGCGGAAGCGCAGGAGGAAGAGGTGGTGCCGCTCAACCTGAGCGACGACGACCTGCTGAAGGATCTCAACGAGCAGGACGAGAAAGAGAAAACGCCAGCGCCGCGCGCGTGAAGGCGCGGTTTCGCGTTTGCTCGCGGAAAAATCTCTGGTATAATGGCAGTAGTGCGCCCCCGTCGTCTAGCGGCCAAGGACGCCACCCTTTCAAGGTGGAGATCACGGGTTCGAATCCCGTCGGGGGCGCCAGGGTTCCTCATCCACGAAGAACACGAAGGATCACGAAGAGCGGTGATCCAGGAGAGAGCCGTTGCGATGCAACGGCTCTCCTAACGTGCAATGGCTCTGCGGATTGACTCGCAATTCGTCAATCCTCGACACCATTGAACGCCTCATCATGGTGCTCAGCGATGCGCTCGATCGGCACACTGACGGTCATGCGGCGCGCGCGGTGCGCGCTTTCACGCCTGACCACTGCGGCAACCACAATGCTGATGTCGTCTGCTGGCTCATTCCGGTCGAGTTCCATCGCGCGGCTGAGCAGCGCCTCGGCGAGCGCCGTAGCTGGCTGATCAGCATCGGTGCGCCACCCCGCCAGATAGTTGCCGAGTTCCATATCGACCCCGTAGCGCTCGCCTGCCTTGAGCAGGCCGTCGGTGAACATGACAACCTGCAACCCGGGGCGCAGCGCGATTTCGGTGATCACCGGCCTGGTGAGGGGATGTAAGCCGATCGGGGTCGATGGCTCGTTGTGCAACTGCACCTCACCGTCGCTCAACACAAAGAATGGTGCAGGGTTGTTGCGCGAGACGCGCAGACTGCCGCTGGCAAAGTCGATGGAGAGAATATTGAGCGTCGCCGAAGCCTGCCCCATACGATAGGTGTAAAGATAGTCGTGGACGGCGCGCGCCACCACACCGTCGCGCGCCCCATCTTTGAGTTGCGAAATCGCGCGCGTGGCAATCAGGTTGCTCAGCGTCTTGGCGCCGCGCCCGCTCCCCTGCCCATCCACCAGAACGACCGACAGACCTCCGCCGGGCCGCTCGATCACCTCCAGGGTGTCGCCGCTTTCAGAAGCTCCATAGCGCGGCACTTTGACAACAGCGATATCTATGTGCAACATGGTCGTGTCTCAAATGTGTATCATTGCGAATCAAGACTTTCCTCTTTTCATTGTAGAACGACGGAGAAGTCGTTGCAAGTGGGATGAGAGGCGCAAGGCAAGGGGCGAGAGGCGCGAGGCAAGAGGGTTTGAAGGCGGGAAGGTGCGAAGGTTAGAGGGTTGAAGGTGGTCGTTGCACGGAGCAATGCAACCGTCCGTCGATATGTTTGCGCGAAAGCGGTCTCTCTGTGTTCTCTATGTCTCTGTGGTTCGGAAGAGAAGGAGGAAGGGAGCAAGAGGCAAGAGGGAGGAGGGGAGAGGGGCCAGGGGCAGAGAACCGGTTCTCAGTTCTCAGTTCCTGGTTCTCGCAACCCCTAACCCCTAACCCTTAGCAACATGGAACAGCAAGCAGGTCTCCAACAAAGCGCAGCAGCGATGCGACACAGGCAACGCCAGCGCGCCCTTGCGATGCGGCGGGTATGGCTCTGGCGCATTGCCGGGTATGCGGCGATTGCCGTTTCTGTGGTGGTGATTGGGTTGCCGATCTACTGGATGCTGATCGCATCGCTCAAAACCAGCCGCGAGATTTACACCGTGCCGCCGACCTGGATTCCGCTCAACCCAACGCTGGAGAACTATCCTGCCGCCTGGAATGCGGCGCCATTCGCTCGCTACTACATCAACAGCATCATCGTAACGCTGGCGACAACGCTTTCGAAAATGACTTTGGCGGTGCTGACGGCGTATGCCCTCGTGTTCCTGCGTTTCCCCGGCAAGAACATCGTCTTTCTGATCGTGCTGGCGGCGCTTATGGTGCCAGCGCAGATCACGATCGTGCCGAACTTTCTAACCATGGGCGATCTTGGGCTGGTCAATACATATTGGGGTCTGATCCTGCCCGGCGCTGCGACCGCGTTCGGAACTTTCCTTATGCGCCAGTATTTTATGACGCTGCCGCGCGAGGTGTTTGAAGCCGCCGAGATCGACGGCGCCGGTCATATGCGACGCCTCTGGGAGATCGCTATACCGCTGGCGATGCCCGCGCTGGTGACAACCGGACTTTTCGCAGTCGTCAATGAATGGAATGAATTTCTCTGGCCCCTGATCATCACCAGCACAGAAGACATGCGCACCCTGCCGATCGGCGTGGCGCGACTGCTCGACCAGGAGGGACTGGCGCGCTGGGGCGTGGTGATGGCGGGAACCATGTTCGTCGTACTGCCGGTGGTCGTCCTGTTCGTCTGGGCGCAGCGCTACATCGTCGAAGGCATTGCGGCCGGGGCGGTGAAGGGGTGATTGAGGCGAGAGGCGAGAGGTGAGAGGCGAGAGGGGTTGAGGGTTGAAATGACCGGTGCAGTCGCATGTGATTGCACCGGTCGTATCAGGCGTCAACCCTGACACAGATGCTGAGGAGAGGAGAGAAAGACACATGGCAAAGGTCACCCGACGACAGTTCCTGCGCGGTGTGGCGGCTGGCGCCGGTGCGCTGACGCTGGCGGCCTGCGGTGGCGCAGCCACAACATCGCCAACAGCCGAACCCACTGCCGCACAGGCGACTGCAGCGCCCACCGCTGCACAGGCGACTGCAGCGCCCACTGCCGCACAGGCGACCGCAGTTCCGCCGACTGCCGTGCCCTCAGGGTCGATGGGTTCAACAGTCGAGATCACCTACTGGGGATCGTTCAGCGGCGTTCTGGGCGAGGCTGAGAAGGCGACGGTCGAGACGTTCAACAACTCGCAGAAGGACGTCAAGGTCAACTATCAGTTCCAGGGCAACTACGAAGAGACGGCGCAGAAGCTGACCGCCGCCATTCAGGCGCGGCAGACCCCTGACGTCAGCCTGCTTTCGGATGTCTGGTGGTTCTCGTTCTACATCAACGGCCAGTTGCAGCCGCTCGACGATCTGATGGCAGCCGAGGGCGTCAAGCGCGAAGCGTATGTTGATGTGCTGCTCAACGAAGGCATCCGCAAGAATACCGTATACTGGATCCCGTTTGCGCGCTCGACGCCGCTGTTCTACTACAACAAGCAAGCCTGGCAGGAAGCCGGTCTTGAAGATCGCGCGCCGAAGACGTGGGACGAGTTCCTGCAGTGGGCGCCAAAACTCAATAAAGAAGGGCGCTCGGCGTTTGCCCACCCTGGCGCCGCTAGCTACATCGCCTGGCTCTTTCAGTGCGTGATCTGGCAGTTTGGCGGTCGCTACAGCGATCCCGACTTCACCATCCGCATCCACGAGGAAGGCGGCGTCAAAGCGGGCAACTTCTACCGCGACACGACCCAGACCTACAAGTGGGCGACCACGCCGAAGGATGTGACCCAGGATTTCGTCACCGGTCAATCAGCCAGCGCAATGTTGAGCACCGCTGCGCTGGCAGGCGTCGAGAAGAACGCACAATTCCCGGTTGGCACCGGCTTCCTGCCGGAGGGTCCGGCGGGCTTCGGGTGCTGCACCGGCGGCGCGGGCATGGCGATCCTGGCTGGTCTGCCCGCCGAGAAGCAGAAGGCGGCAATGAAGTGGATCGCCTTCGCAACTGGTGAAGAGTGGACAATTCAATGGGCGCAGCGCACAGGGTATATGCCGGTGCGCAAGGCGGCAGTCGAGTCGGAGGCGATGAAGAAATACTTTACCGAGCGACCGAACTTCCGCACGGCGGTCGAGCAGTTGCCGAAGACCCGCCCGCAAGACGCAGCGCGCGTCTACATCCGCGGCGGCGACCAGATCATCGGCAAAGGACTGGAGCGCATTACGATCGCTGGCGAAGATCCAGCGAAGGTCTGGATGGACGTCAAGGCGGAACTCGAAGAGACAGCCAAGCCGACTGTCGAGTTGCTGAAGGCTGTCGAGGGTTAGGGGTTAGGGGTTAGGGGTTAGGAGTTGCGAGAACCAGGAACTGAGAACTGAGAACCTGGTTCTCTGCCCCTGGCCCCTCTTGCCTCTTGCTCCTTGTGAACTCTCCCCTCTTGCCCCCTCCCTCCTGCCTGATCGTCTGAACCACAGAGACACAGAGAACACAGAGAGACCACTTTCGCGCAAACACACCAGCCCAAGCAAACGGCCTGCCTGCGCCTGCCTTCCACCCTCTATCATCGCCCGTTATGGTTTTTGAGAAATAATCTGGCATCGCCGAATCTAGCCTGCGCGGGCAGGCTTCGCAGCCGTAGCCCGCGACCTCAGGCGCCGGGCGGGTGGGCAGATGCGGAATTGCATTCAAAAACCATAACGGGTGACGTGTAACGTTCAACGACCACCTTCGACCTGCAACTTTCCCACCTTCAACTGTAATGCACCCGCCGTTCGATAAACCGCAACTGCAGAATGGTCAGGACCAGCATGATCACAAACATCACCATCGCCACCACGCCCGCCGGTCCGGCCTGCGACTGGATGAAGCCGCGTTCGTACAGGTGATACACCAGCATATTGGTGGCGTTCACCGGTCCGCCATCGGTCATCACCTGGATGATGTCGAACGCCTGGAAGCACGCCAGAATGCTGGTCACCAGCAGGAAAAAACTGATCGGCGAAAGGCCAGGAAGCGTCACGTACCAGAACTGCTCCCATGGACCGGCGCCATCGATCCGGGCCGCTTCGTAGAGCGTCCGATCAATGGTCTGCAATCCAGCCAGATAGATGACCACGGCGTAGCCGGCATTCTTCCAGATATAGACGATCAGCAGCGCGGGCATCGCCCAGTTTGGATCGGCGAGCCAGTTCGGTGAAACGATGCCGAACCAGCCGAGAAACTGCGCGAGCAAGCCAAAACGCGGATCGAAAATGTAGATCCAGACAATCGCAATCGCTGCGCCCGAAAGCACCGTAGGCGCGAAGAGCACTGCCCGCGCGCCGCTGCGCCAGCGCAGCGGCTGGTTCAACAGCAACGCCAGCCCTAACCCCAGCACCATCGTTACGGCGACTGAGACGACCGTGAAGACTGCGGTGTTGATCACAACGATGCGGAAGATCTCACTGCTCAGAACGGTCTCATAATTGCGCAGACCGACGAAGCGCCGGATTGGACTGAGGAAGTTCCAGCTCATCGTGCTCAGGTAGGCGTTGTAGATCATGGGCCAGAACGTGAATGCCGCCAGGAGCGCCATGTTCGGGCTGATCAACAGGAGGAACAACAGTCTCTCTCGCCACGCGCGCACACTGGCGCGCGTGCGGGGCGCAGGCAATGCTCTCATACTCTCAGCGTATCGACTGCAGCAGTGGCGCAACTCACATCAGTGCAGCGCCGTTCCTGACCGCCGTTGGGGAACGCGCGGGCGCAACACCAGGTGCAGGCATAGATGATTTCAACGCAGCGTTTTTATTAGTACCATATCGGAGTTAAGCCACCGCAAACGTCACATTAAGTCAGACTTAATGCTCTATTAACCGCCATTGTGGTCGTGTCTGGCTGCGTGCGCACATACGTTAGAGCGCGGGCTCCATAACTGGCATGTTCGAGCGTGATAGAGTATCATCATTATTAAGGAGAAGAGGCTCGGATGCAGAAGGAGCGCCTGATGGTGCGCTGGACGGCTGATGAAGAGTTGACAGAGCTGCTACGGCGATACTACAGCGGCGAAGGCGGATTGTGGACCGCGATCCGCGAACATATCACCGCGGAACTCCAGCGGCGCGGCATCGCGGGCGCGCGGCACATCCGCTTCCGCCGGCGCGACGACGGATATGAAGTCATCATCGAAGACGCGAGCGGCTACGAACCAGAATAACCTTGCCAGCACCCTGAACCTGTGCTATAGTCAAAAATGTCTCCGCAGCGCCAGTGACTGGAATGCGGCATCGCCAGCAGTCGTCGGCTGCTGGCGTGTTCTTCTCCCCGCCGTCAGAGAAAGGATTCGCCATGACTGCCACGTCAACGCGCAGCATCATCCTCCGCACAACGATTCCCGGACCGCGTTCGCGCGAACTTCTGGCGCGACGCGCAGCGGCTGTGCCGAATGGTCTCTACAAAGCGCATCAGATCGCTGTCGAAAGCGCATCAGGCGCGCTGGTGACCGATGTTGACGGCAACACATTCATCGATTTCGTCGGCGGGATCGGCGTCCTGAACGCTGGTCACTGTCCGCCGACGGTGGTGGCTGCCATCCAGGATCAGGCGGCGAAACTGATCCACTTCTCGGCGCTTGTCGGGACGTATGAGCCGTACATCGCGCTCTGCGAACACCTCAACACTGTCGCGCCTATCAGCGGTCCCTGCAAAACCATTCTGTCGAACAGCGGCGCCGAAGGGGTCGAGAACGCCATCAAGATCGCCCGCGCCGCGACCGGTCGCCAGGCGATTATCGCATTTGAAGGAGCGTACCACGGGCGCACGTTGCTGACCCTCACTCTGACCAGCAAGTATTCGTTCAAAAAAACGTTCGGGCCGTTCGCGCCCGAAGTGTACCGCGCGCCCTTCCCTGCCGCCTATCGGATGGGGGTGAGCGAGGAAGAGGCGGTTGAACGCTGCTGGGAAGCGTTCGAGCGCATGCTGGTGGCGCATGTAGGTCCAGAGGCGATTGCGGCGGTCATCATCGAGCCGGTCCAGGGCGAAGGCGGATTCATCCCGACGCCGCGCGAGTTCATGCGGCGCCTGCGCGATTTCTGCACCCGCAATGGCAGCGTCCTGATCGCTGATGAGGTGCAGTGCGGTTTTGGGCGCACCGGAACGCTGTTCGCCATGGAACAGATGGGAGTCGAGCCGGACATTCTGGTCAGCGCCAAGTCGATTGCCGCCGGTATGCCGCTCGCAGCAACAACCGGGCGTGCGGAGATCATGGACAAAGCGCACATCGGCGGCATCGGCGGCACCTATGGCGGCAATCCGCTGGCGTGCGTCGCAGCGCTTGAAGTGTTGAAGATGTTCGACGACGGCGAACTGCTGCGCCGGGCGCATCAGATCGGCGCCATCGTGCGCGAACGCGGCGCGATCTGGCTGCGCGACATCCCGCTGGTCGGCGATGTGCGCGGGTTGGGTGCAATGCTGGCGATTGAACTGGTCAGAGATCGCGCCACCCGCGAACCGGCGCCCGATGAAGTGCTGGAGGTGGTGCAGTACTGCGCCGAACACGGAGTGCTGACCATGCGCGCCGGTCTGTACGCCAACTGCATCCGCCTGCTCATGCCGCTGGTCATCACCGACGATCAGTTGCACGAAGGACTCGATGTGCTGGACGAGGCGCTGCGCGTGGTTGCGCAACGGAAAGGAGGAGGGCATGGCTGAGGTGATAGCGGCGCCAGCCGTTATTGAATACCCGGAAAGTGATGGCAAACCCGTGGGTGAGACCGACGCGCACCGCCGCGAAATCCTGCACATTATCGAGACGCTGGATCGACATTTTCGTCACGTGCCGGATATCTATGTGAGCGGCAACCTGATGTTCTACTATGAGGAAGGCAACCCCTCGGCGGTTGTGTCACCAGACGTGTTCGTAGTTAAGGGGGTGCGTAAAGGGCTGCGCCGCACCTACAAACTGTGGGAAGAAGGCATCGCTCCCTGCGTTGTTATCGAGATGACCTCGCGATCGACTCGCCTGGAAGACAAGGGCAACAAACGCGCATTGTACGCAATGCTCGGCGTGCGCGAGTATTTTCTGTTCGATCCGCTGGGTGAGTACCTGAAACCGCCGCTTCAAGGGTTCACCCTGGTCGATGGCGAGTACACGGCGCTGCCGTTTGAGGCTGATGGCGGCATTATCAGTCATGAGTTGGGGCTGAAACTGTACCGTGACGATACGATGATCCGCCTGATCGACCTGGCGACCGGGCGGGAAGTCGTGCGCACCGAGCATCTGAGCGATGCCTTACAGGACGCGCTCGCCAGGGCGCAACAGGCGCAGGAACAGGCGCGCCTCGCCGAAGAACAGGCGCGTCTTGCTGAAGAACAGGCGCGCCTCGCCGAAGAACAGGCGCAGCGCGAGGCGGCAGCGCGGCGCGCTGCTGAAGCGGAACTCGAACGGCTTCGCGCCGAATTGCAACGGTTACGCGGTGAGGGTGTATGAGCGAGATAGTGATTGTCAACACGCGCCCTGAGCATATTGACCAGTTGGTGCAGCATCAGCGCATTTGCTTCCCGACACTCGCCGACCACGAACTGATGCGACGCGAGCACTTTGAGTCACAGTTGCGCATTTTTCCCGAAGGACAGCATGTCGCGCTCGACGGGGATCGGGTCGTCGGGCAGAGCAGCACATTTCGCATCAGTGGCGCGATTGCATTTGCACCGCACACATACCACTGGATCGTTGCCGGAAACTTTTTCACCAACCATGATCCAGAAGGGGAATGGCTCTACGGCGCCGATATGAGCGTGCATCCAGACTACCGGGGACGCGGCATTTCGCGCATGCTCTACAATGCGCGCAAGGATCTGGTGCGTCGCCTGGGGTTGCGCGGGATGGTTGGCGGCGGCATGATACCGGGGTATGTGCGCTACCGCGACCGGATGAGTCCAATGGAATATGCGCAGGCGGTCGCCGCCGGGATCCTGACTGACCCGACGCTGACGCCGCAACTGCGCGCAGGCTTTGAACTGCGCGGCATCCTGCCCAATTACATCGAGGCAGGCGAGCTCGGCAACGACTCGACGCTGATCGTCTGGGAAAATCGGGGGTGATCCAGGAAATTCTCCCCTGGCGCTGCGCTTTTCGGCGCGGTACTGTTAGAGATGAGCGCATTGCAACGGAGCGTTGCGCGAGGAGGTTCGGCGGGCTTGCCGCCCGCCGAAAAGCAAAATTGCCGGAATTGCAATGGTTGTAGGTCGCGGCATGAGACGAGTGTGGGCATCGATGGCAGGACCGTTGAAGATTGTACGCCGCATTACGGGCGCGTTTCTGTTGCTTGCTGGCATTCTCGGACTGTTGCTGCCGGTTCTGCCGGGCTGGTCGCTGATCATCCCCGGTGTGGCGCTGCTCGGGCGGCGTGATCGTCTGGTGCGCCTGAGTCACCTGGCAGTGCGGTATGCGTTGCGCTGGATGCGGCGCAGTCGCCAGCGGCATGTGCGAGCGCTCGGATGGCGCCTGGCAACAGAGTACGGGCGCACCCGGCGTATGGTGCTTCCCGCCATCGTTGCAACCGAACGCGCCGTCGCCCGGGCGCTGGCGTGGGGTTAGGGGTCAGGGGTTAAGGGTTAGGGGTTAGGGGTTAAGGGTTCCGGTTTTTCTCGAGAACGAGAAGTTGATGTGAAGACGCACATACTCCTTCGTCTTCTCGCTTCTGCATAAGCCTTTCTGGAAAAACTCTCCGGGCTTCACTGGAAATTGGCACATTTTGTGTTCGCGCCCGCACATCCGCCGCCTCTCCTGTCTCTTTTCCAGTATCATGGATAGTGGAGAAGGGTGGATATTCTTCTCGTGAAGATACCCTCCCTCGCAGAGCAATCAGCCTCTGACCGACATGGCTGCCTGACTGCCATCAGCGAAGCAACCGCTTCATTCTCTGTACGCACAACGTCGTGCGCATAGAGAGATAGACAGGCAACGTCGCTACTGTGCATACAAAAGCTATCCGCCCACCCGCCCGGCGCCTGAAGTCGCGGGCTACGGTTGCGAAGCCCGCCTGCGCGGGCTAGACCAGGCAATAACGGATTATTCCGCTATCCGCCCACCCGCCCGGCGCCTGAAGTCGCGGGCTACGGTTGCGAAGCCCGCCTGCGCGGGCTAGACCAGGCAATAACGGATTATTTTCTCAAATTCCATAATCTATTGCTCGTCACTCGTCAACGACACTTAAGGAGTCGTCATGAGACACATCCCGGTTCTGTTCATCCTCGCTGCGCTCGTCGGCTGCAGCGGACGCCTGAACACTCCCCCGGTCAGCGAAAGGCCAGCTGGAACATTGATCCCGACGTCGGCGACCACACCGGTCCCGGTAGCGCCAGTTGCAACTGTTGCTGCGCCTTCTCCTGCGGCGCAGGTCACCCGGGAAAGCGCGCCCACACAGCCGCCCGCCACGCCGGAAAGTGCGCCCACACAGCCACCCGCCACGCCGGAAAGCGCGCCCACACAACCGCCTGCTACTCCGCGACCGCTCGCCACGCCTGCCCAATCGGAGTCGCAGACGGCGTCGTGGCCTCCACGGATTGCGCTTCAGCAAATCGCTGACGGCTTCGACCGTCCGCTGCACATCGCACACGCCAGCGACGGCAGCGGACGCCTGTTCGTTGTCGAAAAAGTCGGGCGCATCAGAATTGTGCGTGACGGAAAGGCGTCGCCTGAGCCGTTTCTGGATATTACCGACCGGGTCGGGTCGCGCGCCAATGAGCAGGGGTTGTTGAGCGTCGCATTCCACCCCCGCTACCGCGACAATGGCTGGCTCTTCGTCAACTATACCAACAATGACGGCGATACTGTCGTCTCCCGGTTCAGCGCATCCGGCGACCGCGCCGACCCCTCAAGCGAGGAGGTGGTGCTGACTATCGAACAGCCGTTTGCCAACCACAATGGCGGCCTGGTCGTCTTCGGACCGGACGGCATGCTCTACATCGGCATGGGAGATGGCGGCAGCGCTGGCGATCCGTTGGGCGCCGGGCAGGATCGCTGGATGCTCCTGGGAAAGATACTGCGTATCAATGTGGAAACCCTTCCCTACACCATTCCTCCCGATAACCCGTGGGCGGATGGAAGCGGCGGACGGCAGGAGGTCTGGGTGTTCGGCGTGCGCAACCCGTGGCGTTTCTCTTTTGACCGCGCCACCGGCGATCTATTCATTGCCGATGTCGGGCAGAATCGGTTGGAAGAGGTGCACATGCTGCCTGCCGGACGGAGTGCGGGCGCCAATCTGGGCTGGAATGTCATGGAAGGGAACGAGTGCTTTCGTCGAAACGACTGTGACCGCAGCGCGTTCGATCTCCCCATCGATGTCTACCCGCACAGCCTGGGATGCTCTGTGACCGGCGGGCACGTGTATCGCGGCACGGCTTTCCCCGCCTTACAGGGCGTATATGTGTTCGGAGACTTCTGTAGCGGGCGCATCTGGGGGCTTCGCTTATCTGCTGGCGGCTGGGAGCGTGCTGAATTGATGCAAACCAGGCTGCAGATCGCCACATTTGGCGAAGACGAGTCGGGCGAACTCTACGTCGCGGGGTATAATAATGGCGTCCTGTACCGGATCGTTGTAGAATAGACCTGGAGATTTTAAGACGGTGATAATCTTCGAGGTCTGGCAAACGACGGGTTCGAGGTTGTTCCATGCCCCCTGTGACTGTTCAGGATGTTTTGCGTCTGGCGCTGCCCGAAGGCGCTGTTGTTGCTGCGGGCAGCGCCGGTCTCAGTCACCAGGTAAGCTGGGTGGCGACGCCGCGCGCGACGCCGCCAGCCTTCACCAACCTGCGCGGCGGCGAATTCGTCCTGGTGGCGACCAGTGCGCTGCGCGCGCTCGATGAGCGGTTAACGCTCGCTAATCTGGCGGAACGATTGGCGCAGGTGCCAATTGCCGCCATCGCGGTGCAGGGCGAGATCCCCGACCAGGCGCGTGCAACCGCCGAGAGCTTGCGGCTGCCCCTTCTCCATCTTCCCGACGCCAGCGACATTCGCGAGGTCGAGCGGGAAGTGCAGCGCCTGATCAGCGATTACGACGCGCAGATCGAGCGTCGTGCCGCACAACTCGGGCATGTGCTGACGCAGCGGTCGCTGGCGGGCGCCGGTGTCAACGGATTGCTCGAAACCCTTGCCGAACGCACCGGGCGCAGCCTGGCTTTTTACAGCCCGACAGGAGAAGTCCGTGCGCTGCGGGCGCGCGGCCCAGCGCGAGTGGCGTTGCAAACGCTCCAGCCGCGCGGCACGGGCGCTGTGACCCACCTGGGGCAACAGATCTGGGTCCAGCAGATCGGGCAGATTGCATCGGGCGACGCTACCGGACGCAACTTCGGCTATCTGGCGCTCTGCGGCGAGACCCTCGACGACTGGGATCGCCTGGCGGCGCAACAAGGCGCATCGGCGCTGGCGCTGGAACTGGCGAAGGAGCAGGCAGTCCTGGCTGCCGAGGAGCGTCTGCGCGGCGATTTCGTGCAGGCAGTGCTGGTCGGCGCCGCGACAGACGACAAGACGCTGGTGCAGCGCGGGCGCGAATTGGGGTACGACCTGCGCCAGTCGTATGTTGCGCTCCTCTGCGGCGTCACCGATGGCGATGATCGCGCGATCGCACGACTGTCCAGCGCGCTCAGCGCTGCGCTCAATGCGCTTGGCATCGCAGCGCCGATGATGCGCCGCATCGATGACGTGCTCTGCTACATCCCGGCGACGAGCCGGGGTCGACGCGCGCACGAGATTGCGGAACAACTGCGCGCGCGATTATCCGATGACATTCCCGGCGTGCTGGTGGCGATCGGGCGGGAGGCGCCGACCCTCACTCACTGGTCGCGATCGCTCCGCGAGGCTGAACAGGCGCTGCTCATCGGGAGAGAACTGTTGGGGAACGGGCGAGTGCTCGACTTTGGCGACCTGGGGGTATACCGGCTGCTCCTCCTCCTGCGCGAGTCGCCGGAACTGTGGGAGTTCTACCGCAGCACCCTCGCCACTCTTGTCGAATACGACCGTGATCAGCACGGCGAGCTCTTGAAAACGCTCGAAGCCTTCTTCGAGCACAATGGCAACCTGGCGCGCACCGCCGAGGCGTTGCATATCCACCGCAATACGCTCCTCTACCGCCTGATGCGCATCAAGGAGATCAGCGGGCGCGACCCCGACATGGCGGAGGACCGGTTGGCGCTGTGGCTGGCGCTTAAGGCGCATCGGGTGCTCAAGACGATCAGCGAACCGGTGGCGTAGGCGCTTCATCTGCCGGGTCGGGACGCCCTTCAACGGGCTCAAGGCGCGAACCGTGAGAGAGCCAGTCTCGTGAATGATCACTCCTCAGCGCGCTGGAGATTGGCGAAACTCGCCAGCAGGCGCTTGACCCCTTTGCCGACGAAGGCGACGGTCACCTCTTCATCGCCTTCGACCAGCTTTGAACTGACGACGATCCCTTCGCCAAAGTGCGCGTGCCGCACTTTCTGCCCGGCGAAGAATGAGACTTCGCGCGGTCCATCGGGTTCAGAGCGACGTATCGCTGCTGGCGGCGCGTGATCGCGTCCCGGATTGCGCAGCGCCGCCGCACGATTCGTGAACATCGACGCCTGCTGTGCAGCGGCATACCCGCGTTTCGGCGCGTGTTGCAGCAGATCGGGCGGAATATCGTGCAGAAAGCGCGACGGCGTGGCGACCTCGGCGCGTCCATATGCAGCGCGGCGAAAAGCGTGGAGCAGGTAGAGGCGTTCTTTCGCGCGGGTGGCGCCGACATAGAACAACCGCCGTTCCTCATCGAGCGCATCACGGTCATCGGTCGAGCGCGAATGCGGCAGCAATCCCTCTTCGAGACCTACCAGGAAAACTACAGGGAACTCCAGCCCTTTTGCCTGATGGAGCGTAATACAGGTGACGGCGTTGCGTCCTTCCTGGAGGGTGTCGATATCTGAGATCAGCGCAACTTCTTCGAGGAACGTCGGCAACTGGTTCTCGCGCGGCAGCGTAGCATAGTTTTCGGCGACGTTGCGCAGTTCCATCACGTTATTCCAGCGGTCGTCGCCTTCCTCGTCGCCGTACTCGCGCCGTAGCGCCTCGCGGAACCCCACCCGCTCGAACAGCCAGTCCATCAGCACGCCGAGGGGGAGCGTCCGCCGCTGATCGATGGCTTCATCGATCAGCGCCAGGAAGCCGAGCAGCGCATTGCGCGCCCGCAATGACATTTCTTCGGCGCGCGCGGGCGCGGGAGGCGCCGCCTGGTCAGCAGCTTCGGCATCAGCGGCGAGCATTTGCAGCGCCACGTAGAGCGGCACAGAAGCCGCGCCCGCGCGCCGCTCCAGGTCTTCCTGGGTGCGCTGCCCGATACCGCGCGGAGGCCAGTTCAGCACCCGGCTCAGGCTGACGTCGTCGAACGGGTTGAGCGCCAGGCGCAGATAGGCGAGCGCGTCTTTGATCTCCTTCCGCTCGTAGAAGCGCGTGCCGCCTACGATGATGTACGGCGTCTGGCGTGCAATCAGCGCCTCTTCAATCGCGCGGGACTGCGCATTCGTGCGGTACATGACGGCAATATCGCCGGGTTGATACGCGCCGCTGGCGATCAACCGCGCAATCTCCCCGGCAACCAGTTGCGCCTCTTCGTCCTGGTCGTACCCCTCGATGACCTGCACCTTTGCGCCCTTGCCATTGCGCGTCCAGAGGCGTTTTTCGCGGCGGCGCTGCGCGCTGCGGTTGATGACCGCCTGTGCAACATCGAGGATTGCCTGCGTGCTGCGGTAGTTCTGTTCCAGCAGAATGACCTGCGCCTGGGGATAGTCGCGCTCGAACGACAGAATGTTGCGAATATCGGCGCCGCGAAACGCATAGATCGACTGGTCTTCGTCGCCGACGACGAAAATGTTGTGATGACGGGATGCCAGGTGCTTCAGCAGTACATACTGCGCCCGATTCGTATCCTGGTACTCGTCCGCCAGGAGAAAGGCGTAACGTTCCTGATACCGTTCGAGCACCGTCGGATGCTGCTCGAAGAGGCGCACTGTCTCGACAAGCAGATCATCGAAGTCGAGCGCATTGGCGTCGCGCAGCAATTCCTGGTAGCGCGCAAAGCAGCGTGCGACGACCTCCTCAAAGTAGGTACGCGCGTGGCGGCTATAGGCAGCGGGGTCTATCAACTCATTTTTGGCGCGTGAAATGGCGGCGTGGATGGCGCGGGGCGCGTGCTTTTTCTCATCGAGATTCAGATCGCGCAGCACGCGCTTCATCACCCGCAGTTGATCGTCAGTGTCATAGATCGCAAAATCGCGCTCACGACCGAGGTGGA
Source organism: Roseiflexus sp. (assembly GCA_025055265.1). Classification (GTDB taxonomy): domain Bacteria; phylum Chloroflexota; class Chloroflexia; order Chloroflexales; family Roseiflexaceae; genus Roseiflexus. Next base: position 3,374 of record JANWXL010000566.1, on the reverse strand, counting down.
CGATGTCGCGGCGCAGGAAGCGCGCGCAGATGCTGTGGAAGGTGCCGACGGTCAGCGCCGCCGCTTCGCCGGGACCGAGCAACGCATCGAGGCGGTCGCGCATCTCGCGCGCGGCTTTGTTGGTGAACGTGACCGCGAGAATATGGTGCGGATCGACGCCGTGCACACCGATCAGATACGCCACCCGACTGGTCAGTACGCGCGTCTTCCCGCTGCCAGGACCGGCGAGCACCAGCACCGGACCCGGCGCAGCCATCACCGCCTGCTGCTGCGCCGGGTTCAACCCATCGAGGATCGTTGAAGCGTCGGTCATTACAAACTCGCGTTACACCAGCGCGCGCACGACTTCGATGCCATTCAGCGCCATATGGTGGAGGAAGAGGACATGGTGCAGATCGCCGTCGTGCGCTTTGATGCGCAGTTCACGCGCCGCTGACACCGGCGTATCAAACGTATCGACTGCATTGGCGGGCACAATCACACGGCGGCGGATGCCGAAAGCGTTCGCCTCCAGGCGCAGGTGCATCGCCCCCTGGTACGTGCAGAGGTCGGTGCAGTCGCCAACGACGATGAAGCGGTCAACCTGGGGACGCGCGCTGATCCATTCGCCCAGACCGGTGCCGATCATCGAACTGATCGAATTCTTTGGAAAGACCGCAATCTCATTGAAGAACGGCAACAATGTCAATTCCTCAACCGCTTCGCTCTCGGCGCTGCCAGCGATACAGTGGGGCGGATACGCCTCGAACTCCGGCGTCTGCGGGTCGTGCGCGTCCTGCGTCAGCGCGAAATTGCGCACCCCCAGGGCATAGGCGCGCTCAAACAGATCGGCGACCGGACGTGCAATCCGTCCGACGCGCTCACTCGCCAGCGGTCCGCTCTTACAGAAGCCGTTGATGACATCAATCGACAGCACTGCAACCCGTTCCGGTTCGCCGGCGACGACGTCCGCCAGCGACATGTCGCGCAACGAACCGAACCATTCGTCGAGGTATGTCAGGAAGGGACGCGCGTGATCAGCGAGATTCATACGGGCAGGCATTGCTTCCTCCTTTGGGCGATGCACTTGTTCCCGGCTGCGACGGCTCTCGCAGCGGAAGGGCCTATCCGAATACCATCACGTTTTCGGATGCGCTCTTAATCGCGTTCGTGCGACTCACCAGCATCGATCCGCGCTTCGCGCCAGCGGAAGACGAACTGCCCATCGCCACGATCGCGGCGAAAACGGTAGAGTCGGGTCGGGCGACCGCGCCCTTCGCGCAGCAGACCGGTCTCCTCCAGCACGCCAGCGTCCTTTATTTTACGATAGAAATTGCCTTTGTCCAGTTTCTCGCCGAAAATCTGTTCGTAGATATGTTTCAATTCCAGGATCGAGAAGACTTCTGGCAGCAGTTCAAACGCCAGCGTCGTATACTCGAGTTTCGAGCGCAGACGTGCAAGCGCGGTCGCCAGGATGCGGTCGTGGTCGAAGGCGAGCGGCGATGGCACGGCGCGTACCGGGAACCAGCGCACGTCAAGGCTTTCGTCCGAAACGCGCAGGCGCTGCCGGTCGGCGCGCACCAGCGCAAAATAGGCGACGCTGATCACGCGAGTGCGCGGGTCGCGGTCCGGGTCGCCAAAAGTGTACAACTGCTCGATATAGATGTCACGCACGCCGGTTTCTTCTTCGAGTTCGCGGCGCGCCGCATCCTCGAGCGACTCGTGCATCTGGACAAAGCCGCCGGGGATCGCCCAGTATCCCTCGAAGGGCCAGCGCTTGCGGCGTACAAGCAACACATGAAGCTCGCGGTCGATCAGCGTGAAGATCACGACATCAACAGTAACGGAGGGGCGTTCGTAACGCGATGGATCATAGGTTTCGGCGGTTTCTTCCGTGTCGGTCATCGCCGCACCTCAATGACGGGTTACGCGGTTCTTGTGAACTCTCACTTACTCCCCGTCAGTTAGTGTCATTACAACAATAAATATACCGGAAGATGGATGATTTGTCAAGGCGCGCTATTCCGAATGCGCTCGACAGATGATCCATATGATAGAATAAAGGCGCTTTCATCAAGCATGCGTCTGCGATGCCTGCGATTCTTGTCAATGGTCTATATCGCTTCTTTTTGTTTCGCTGAATGAGCATTCCTGCCACAGAAACGCGCTGGCGGGAAAAATGGGATAAGGCACGTCATCTAGACGAGGTTCATCGTGCTGACACCTGGAACGATTCTGCAAGATCGCTATCTCGTCGAGCGACTCCTTGATCGCAGTCCACTGGGCGATCTCTACCTGGCGCGTGATCAGCGCACAAAGCAGCCAGTCGATGTCAAAGCCATCACCCGGACAGAACCAGACGTTGACGCCCTGTTTGCGCGCGAAGCCGCGGCGCTTGTCTCGCTGCGGCATGCGGCGCTTCCCACTGTTGTCGATATGTTCGCTGCACCGCTCGGACGCTTCGTCGTTTTCGACCACATTCCGGGGCTGACTCTGGAGGATGTGCGCGCACGACATCCCGACGGGCAGCTCGATGCGGATGCTGCGATCCGGCTCGTGCAACCCGTACTCGATGCGCTCGATCAGATGCACCGACACCCGACGCGACTCGCGCATCGCGACGTGCGCCTGGCAAACATTCGGGTAACGACTGCCGGGCAGGTCTATCTGATCAATCCCGGCGTCGCCGGACGATCCAGCGCGCCTTTCACCGGGAATGATCTACACGCTGACCTGTACGGCATTGGCGTTGCGATCTACACCCTCCTGACCGGCATCACGCCGCCGCACCCCGCCGAAAGACTCCAGCGTGATACGCTGCGCCCGGTGCGCCAGATCCGCACTGACCTCTCGCCCGAACTGGCGCAGGTCATTCAACGGTTGCTATCACTCGATCCGACGCAACAGTACGCTTCCGCCGCTGACGCATATCGAGCGCTGACGGAATCGGCGCCCGACGTGATCTGCCCGCGTTGCGCGAAACCAAACCGCGCCAGCGCCCGGTTCTGTCGTTCGTGCGGTGCGCCGCTGCCAGCATCTGATCCGCGCAGCGCGATCCGTACATTCATCGAGCAGCTTCCCTCACAACCGATCACGGCGTCTCCCGACGATGCAACCGCGGCAATACCGCGCAACTCGTTCGACTTTCCCCCTTCTACGGCGCCCACCGTCATCTCTCCCCCTGCCGCCGCCAGTGCGCCGAAACCCACTGCACCCGCCTTTCCGCCCACCGACGCTCCCACTGTCACCACTCCGCCAACCGACGTCTCCCCGCCGCGCGGGACGCCCGCTCTCCCGCCGAAGAGCGACCCAGGCGCCCTCCCGCCATCAGGTGAAGCCGCGACTGTCATCTCGCCGCCTGGCAAACCTCCCGTAGAAGCGACGGCAGAAATGCC
>JANWXL010000249.1 GCA_025055265.1 Roseiflexus sp. | reverse complement strand
CACTCAATGGTCTGGCGCTTCCCGATAGCTTCTTGCCAGTTGCTGAGGAAGCCGGTCTGATTCCAGCCATCGGCGCCTGGAGTATTACTGAGGTTTGTCAGCAGGCGCGTCGCTGGCGCGATCAGTTCGGCGCTGCTGCGGAGATGCCGATCAGCATCAATATCCACAGCCAGCAGTTTGAACAGACGGATCTGCCCTATCAGGTGCAGCAGGCGCTGCGCGAATTCGATCTGCCCGGTTCGGCGCTGATTGTCGAGATCACTGAGAAAGTGGCGTTGACCGACCTTGATCTGGCCGTCTCGCAACTGCGACACCTCAAGGAATTGGGGGCTAGGGTAGTGCTGGATGATTTTGGCGCCGGGTATTCTTCGCTGAGTTACCTGGCGCGCCTGCCGGTCGATGGTGTCAAGATTGATCGGGTGTTCATTCAGTCGATGATGCACGATCCCCTGTCTGCCACGATTGTGCGCGCTATTATGACGCTTGCCAGGGAATTAGGGCTTCATGTCGTAGCGGAAGGCGTCGAGACGGAGGAACAACGTACAGCGCTGCTGAACCTTGGATGCACCTGTGCGCAGGGGTGGCTGTTTGGTCAGGCTGTTGGCGCCGATGCGGCGGCGAGGTTGATCGAGAAGCGCATAGCACTGAGAACTGAGAACTAAGAGCCGAGAACCAGGTTAGGGGTTAGGGGTTAAGGGTTAGGGGTTAGGAATGCCTTCGCACTTGCAACCCTCCCGCCTCTCACCTCTCGTCCCTTGCCTCGCTTCACTTTCCCGCTTCAACCTGCAACCCCTACGCTTCGCTCAGGGGAAGCCTTCGCACCTGCCAACCCTCCTGCCGCCGATCTGACCGTCCACCCGGTGAAAACGCAGTTTTCCGGGTTGGCTTCTGCAACTCTTCGGGAGTGATAACGCCATTTGTATCGCTTGCTCTGCCGTTTGGCGCTATCGTCGCCGCATCAGAAGAGAGACATAGTACAACATTTGCAGAATAGCGGTCGCCGCAGCAGCGACGTAGGTCAGCGCTGCGGCATCGAGCACTGCTTTGACCCCCTCAGCTTCCTGGCGCGTCACCAGACCGTACCGTTCGAGCATGGCGCGAGCGCGGGCGCTGGCGTCGAACTCGACCGGCAGCGTGACCAGGCTGAAAATCGCACCGCCGCTCATCAGCAGTACGCCTATCCAGGCAAGCGTCAGCCACGCCTGCGAGAAGGCGCCAAGCACCAGCCCGACCATCAGCAGAATGCCGCCAAGTTGGGAACCAATGTTGACGATGCCGACAATCCCGGAGCGCAGCCGCAGCCAGGCGTATCCCTGCCGATCCTGCAGCGCGTGCCCCAGCTCATGGGCGACGACGGCCATTGCGGCGACCGAGGGATGAGCGATTGAACCCGCAGAAAGGCGCATCGCTTTTGCCCGCGGGTCGTAGTGATCAGTCAGCTCGCCGCCGATCTGCTCAATGCGCACATAGTCAAGACCTTCATTGCGCATTAGGACGCGCGCTACATCAAGACCGGTCATATTGCGCGCGTTTCGCACCTGCGCGTACTTTTTGTAGGTGGACTGCACTTTCCACTGCGCCCACAGCGTGATGCCTGCGCCAAACAGCATCACAATAAGGTAAAGAGGGCTAAAGAACATGTTTGTTTCCTTTGTACGCTGTACCGGCAATGCCAGAATGCCTGGTGCATAGTATACCACTGCCGGGTAAGCGCCGCTTGTCTGTCCGATGGACTCAGTGTGAATACGCTGATAGCGTTGCTGCAGTGGAGACGATCGTTTCCGACGCGATGCTGACGAAAATCGCAATCCGCTGACCGATGCGCATCTGATGTTCGGGGCGAAAAGGTAATCTATCAGAGACATTGCGGTATAATACTCATGCGCGGATGGCGGCAGGGTATAGTCCTGGTAACAGGTTTTGCATCTCCATCGGCGCGTCATTAATCCAACCACGCCATCGGGAAATCCATTATCAGGGAGCAATCACATGGCATGGGGCGACAGGCCAGGGCATGAGTGCGGCATTTTTGGCATCTACGCGCCGCACGAGGACGTGGCGCGCCTGACGTTCTTCGGTCTCTATGCGCTGCAACATCGCGGGCAGGAAAGCGCGGGCATCGCGGTGTCCGATGGACGACGCATCCATCTCCACAAGGATATGGGACTGGTCGCTCAGGTGTTCAATGAGGACAACCTGCGCCCGCTCAAAGGGCATATTGCGATCGGTCACACGCGCTACTCCACCACTGGCTCATCAAAATTGCAAAATGCGCAGCCTTTCGTAGTCGAGAGCGTCCTCGGTCCGCTGGCTGTCGGTCATAATGGCAATCTGACAAATGCGCCACAACTGCGGCGCGAGTTGTTGCTGCGCGGCGTCGGTCTGACGTCGTCGAGCGATAGCGAGGTCATCACACAGATGCTCGCTGGCGGCGAAGGGCGCACCTGGGAGGAGAAACTGCGCGTCTTCATGATTCGCGCTGAGGGGGCATACTGCCTGACAGTGCTGACACGCGATACGCTCTATGCAGTCCGCGATCCGTGGGGATTGCATCCGCTCTGCTACGGGCATCTTGGCAATGGCGGCTGGGTGGTGGCATCGGAGAGTTGTGCGCTGGCGACCATCGGCGCAACCCTGGAACGCGAACTGGCGCCGGGCGAAATCATGGCGTTCGATGAACGCGGTCCTCGCACGATTGCGCACTCTCCGGCGCCGCAGCGCGCCATGTGCCTGTTTGAGTACATCTATTTCGCCCGCCCCGACAGCATCGTAGACGGGCAGACGCTGCATGCCGCACGGGTCGCCGCCGGGCGCGAACTGGCGCGTGAGGCGCCAGCCGACGCTGATATTGTCATTCCGGTGCCAGACAGCGCCGTTCCTGCCGCCATTGGCTATGCGCAGGAGTCGGGCATTCCCTATCAGGAAGGGTTGATCAAAAACCGGTACATCGGGCGCACCTTCATTCAACCTGATGACCGCCTGCGCAAACTTGGCGTACAGTTGAAGTTCAACCCGCTGAGCGACAGTCTGGCGGGCAAGCGCGTCGTACTGGTGGACGACAGCATCGTGCGCGGCAATACGTCAGGTCCGATCGTGCGGTTGCTGCGCGATGCCGGCGCTGTCGAGGTGCATATGCGCGTCTCATCGCCGCCGATCAAACACCCCTGCTTCCTCGGCGTCGATATGGCGACCTACCCGGAGCTGATTGCTCATCGGTTGACGCTGCCGGAGATCCGCGACCATCTGGGGGTCGATAGCCTGGCGTACCTCAGCCTGGAAGGTCTCATCCGCGCAACCGGCAATGCGAGCAAAGGATTCTGCAACGGCTGCTTCACCGGCAGGTATCCGGTGGAAGTGCAGCTCGTCGAGAAAGAAGTGTTCGAGGCGTGAGGAAAGCGGCAAAGTATTGCCCTGGTCACGTGACAACGATAGCCTGTTCGTTCAACACCCGCTCCCAAAGCGGCTGGAGACGATGCATTGCAATCTCTTCAGGCGTCACGCCGCGCGCCTGAACAGGCTCCAGAATGCGCGCTGCCGCAATACCTAGCATCTCGAACCGCTCACGGTCATTGTAGCGCGCCCAATCGGGCGAAACAACAAACAGATCGATGTCGCTCCCTTCTTTGGCGGATCCCGTTGCCTGTGAGCCAAAGAGGAGAATTTGTTCGCAGTGAATGCCCATGTTCTCCAGTTCAGCGCGAAAACGTTGAATAATCATCTTAAGTTCGGGTGTTGTCTCAACCATTGGAGCACCTCCTCCGTTCGCTCCAGATAATCACGGACGACAGACTCTGGGTATTGCGCGATCATTTTTGGCAGATCATCAGGATACCGTGTTGGCACGCTGGCATTGTTGATCTTGCCAATGAAATCCAAATAGGGCTGTGGCATAGCCAGTCCGATCTGCTTGACCAGATAAATCAAGTCATGCGTTTTAGGCGGAACAGACTGCGTGACTGCGGTAACGTGCGCCTTGAGCATCTTTTCGAGCGCAAGGTGACACATAAACACAACGTAGAGATAACGTCCGGTTGCCAGCATGTGGCGTGCGGTTTCCACATCATAACTCGGACATATCAAGCCAGTTCCGGGTATCGGGCTTCATGGGCTGTCTCGCACTTCTAACGTTAATCAATCTGCTCCGCTATCCTCCGCTGCGGCGACCGGCTCATGCTGACAGGCGCTGTGAAGAAGCGATAGTCAACCTTGTCGTTACAGTCGGATTGTTTTGCGCTCTCGAAAGGCGGGTTCGCACAGGCTCAATTATCCCATACTGAATGACCAAGAGGATTACTCCAGCGATTACTTCGTCTATAACGTTTAGCATGCGTTGACTAACTTGAGGATCCATGAGTCCCCCTTTCAGTAATGGCAGGGGTCATAGTGACCACGTGATACATCCTATCGACGAGCTCGTGTTTCAGTTTTGACGTACACGAACTCGTACCCGTGCGCAGTCGTTCGTACAATCTACTGATACACATTGCTCGTGTCTTCATGGAATTGCCTGCCTGGATATCTCGTAGGACTGATCGCCAATTGCATACCATTCCTTAACGAGTATAACGCAGATGTTGCCGCTGTGGTTGCATCCTCGTAACGCTCTCTAACCGTGCTGCCTGCTGCTGGCTAAAACAAAGCGAGCCGCAGCATAGCGCGGCAGACGTGTGACATCGCTAACCGTTCATCAGTGACGATTACATCAGGGCGCTCACGGGGGAGCGCCCCTACAATGCGTTGACCACGTCCAGGGTGCTGGCGCCGCCACGACCCGTCAGGCAGGGAGGTGCGGAGGGCGGCACGCCCTCCGCGATAATCAACCGGCGGCGCAGGGGCTTTGGTGAAACGCCGCACCATGCTGCACGGGTCCAGGCATGAATTGTCAGACGGCGTCCTGGCGCGGCAGGCTAATGAGAATTAAGAAATGAATCCGGTATACTGGCGCTATCACGTTGCGCGTTCTCTGAGCTGCGGGCTAAAGCCTTTGCTCAGGACGTGGAAGCCCCAGAGGAGCTTTCATGCCCTCAGCCGGGGCGTCAGCCCGCAGCGCCCAGAAACACCGGACTATCCTCATTTCATAAGCCCTTGCTCAGGTCAGGCAAGCCCCTGCGGGGCTGCGATGGGCGCACGCGCCGTCGGCTGCGCGGGGAGCAGGCGCGACTTCGTTCGCCATTGCGCTTTTTCTTTGGCGTCTGGAGCGGCGCCCGGCGCGCGGACCAGCCCCGGAGGGGCTTGCACGATCTCAGCCAGGGCTTCAGCCCGCAGCGAGACGGCGGTTTCTGACACATCATGCCTGCACCCTCCACTAACTGGGGAGTTGGGAGTGGGGAATGGGGAGTTACCAACCCATGTTCGGTGACCGTCACCTGCACCTGCACCCGCCGCGTGCCGCCATCCGTGCCGCCCCTGCCGTGTTTCCACTGCGCGCCACCGTCCCCACGGATGACGGTCACCTCTGCCAGCCTCGGCGAGCGCCGCCACTGGCGCCACCTGCGCGTCGCACCCCGCGCCCTCCCGCGTGGTGTTGGTGACGGTCACCTGCACCACTGCCCGGCGAGCGCCGCCACTGGCGCCACCTGCGTGTTGCACCCCGCGCCCTCCCGCGCGATGTTGGTAACGGTCACCTCTGCCAGCATTGCATTGCCCGTTTCGATCGTTGCGACGCGCAAACTCCCCCTTCTCCCGCACGCGGGAGAAGGGGGCAGGAGGGGATGAGGGCAAAAATGTGTCAAG
>JANWXL010000230.1 GCA_025055265.1 Roseiflexus sp. | reverse complement strand
GGGACAAGCGAGCCTAACCAGACCAGACGTCCGGCTTTTTGCTGCGCTTGACCTGCTTGGCGATCAGGGATTGCATATCACGTATAACGAGTTCTTTACTGCGATGCGAAGTGTACCATTGAAGCGTGCGGCTGTCAAGCGGATGACAGGACACGGATTGGCACGGATCGAGACGGATGTGCGCGGATCGATGGCTCTCCATCAGCGGCAGATCCGTGCCAACCCGTCGTATCCGCGTGAATCCGTGTCCTTTTCACGAGACATCGTGTGTGGAACAGGGCGCAAAGACAGAGGCGACACACATCTCCCCTCCGCCCCCAACCTCGCCCCTGTGCTATAATGCACAAAGAAAGCATTGCGATCATCGGAGGACAGGACGCTATGGCGCTGCGCCGCATTTTGCGCATTGACAACCCGGATGACAAGAAAATCCTGACGACCCGCTGCCACCCGGTGCGGATGCCCAACCCGTCGCTGAAGCAACTGGTCGCTGATATGTTCGAGACGATGCATGCTGCCAATGGCGTCGGTCTGGCAGCGCCACAGATCGGTATCACGCAGCGTCTGGCGGTCATCTCGATCCCTCCGACGGTGGAAGAGCGACCGGACGGCACAAAGGTCGAAGTTGCGCCGGAGCAGAACTTTGTGCTGATCAACCCGGAGATTATTAAAGCCAGCGATCAGGAAGAAGTTGCGCTGGAGGGATGCCTGAGTCTGCCAGGGTGGTACGGCGAGGTGCCGCGCGCGGCGTGGGTCACGGTCGAGTACACCGATCTGAACGGGCGGCGTCAGCGCATCCGGCGCGCGACAGGCTTGCTGGCGCGCGCCTTGCAGCACGAGATCGATCACCTGGACGGCATCCTCTTCACCGAGCGCATCCGCGACCTCTCGACCCTCAAGGATTACAGCGAAGAAATGGCGCCAGCAGCGGCAGAGTAGGATAGGGTTGAAGGCGGAAGTACTAACCCCTGATCCTAGATGGGGTGCTGTCAGGAAATGACAGCGAGCGCTACATTCAGTGCCGCCTGAATCTGTAGTTCGTTCTGGTCTCGTACATCGTAAGGGCGGGTCTGAGACCCGCCCTTACTGTTTATCTCATACTAATGCGCGGTCATTCGTGCAATATTGCCGATGCACGGTGCTCGTTGCTCCACGCGAACCGGGTGCCCGGACATCTTGTATGACTGACCGCCATTGAGTATCAGATTATTTCTCGTCTCTGAGCGCGTAGCGCAGGTGACGCACGTCGCCGCGTTCATCGCCTGCATGAGCAAGGCATGCTCAGAGTGCCGTGAACGGCTGCCGCCCTCACTCCTCATTCACTTGCCGCACCCCATGTGAACAGCAGTGCTCTCCTTCGCATCCATCACGCGCTGCGACTCACCGGCTGGAGCGGCGGCAGGCGCCTGATCGACGCGATCAAACGCTCCCTGTCCACCGCTGGCGGGCGCGGCAGGCGCCTGATCGACGCGGTCGAACGGCAGCGTCGTGTTCGTGTCAGTCTGATTCGTCGCCGGTTGCTGGGTGACGAAACCGTTGGGCGCCATCAACTGGTTCAACAATGGCTGATCCTGAACCTTTGCCTGGCTTGCGCACGCGGCAATGCTCAATGCCAGACCAATGCCCGCAATGAGCGCCATCCCGCGGCGCTTGATGTGTCGCAGCATGTGACTCCACTCCCTTCTGATGTGTGCAATTGCTCTGATCGTTGAAATGGGAAACCCTGTGTGCGGACCTGTCTCAACTATACCATGAAGACTGTGCGGAAGCAAGACGAAAATTTGACGAATTCTGTGCATTTGGGGCATCGAGACTGGCGGCGGGCGCGGCGGCAGCAGGCGCGGCGTCGCGCCCCGATCTGCCGGGGGCGCGGCGGGGGATGTTGCTGCTCTCAAGTGTAGAGTTTTTCAGATGCGAGGGATGTTTTCCGCATCCCGAAGCCTTTTTCTTCCTCATCCCCTGCCCTCTCTCCAGCGTCGCTGGAGAGGGGAGTTGAGGCATTCTGATGCCCAAAAACGGCGACTCAACACGAAGGTTTGCCAGAAAAATCTACACCTGAAAGGTGTGGAAGAAGGGGGCAAGGGATGAGGGCAAAAAGGCGTCAGGACAAGCTGAATACTCCTCGCGCCTGAAAAACTCGACACTTGAGAGGACTGCCGATCCCGGTTCCCAGACGACGCGGCTAGGGTGGCGGTCACGGGCGCGCGGGGCGCGCCGACCGTGCCTATCTGGCATGGCGGACGACGCGCGGGGCGCCCGCCACTGCCCAGCGCGTGGTCGCGCAGGTACGCCACATCTGAGATTGCGGCGACGCCAGTGCGCTTCGTGGGGCGCTCAAGAAGCGGAACTACCTGCACGACGCACAGGGAACCAAGCGGCGCACGAGGGCATTGGGCGCAGCGGGTGTCGGTCGCCGCTTGCTCCCTGCGCGACCGGTGTACCACAAGGAGGTTCATCACGGTCGGGCCAGCGGCGACGCGCGTGACGCGGTACGACCAGGCTCAGTCGTCGGGGCGGGTCAGCGTCCGTTGGAGGCAAGGACGCACCGCGAGGCGTCTGCTGACTGCCGAGCCGGTGGCGGAGCCAGCGCAGCTCTGGGCGGAGATCGCAGCCAACGTCCGCCGCCGGCGGATCGAACTGATCTGGCGTAAAAGCGAGCTGGTGTATGAGAGTTCGCGCGTTGGGAGGTGGGAGGAGCGCCCGACGCGGATGGTGCTGGCGCTGCGGGCGCAGGCGTTTTGGTCAATCTGCAGTAATCGGCTTTTGACACACTGCTCTCTACGGGCAACGTCTCGCCTTACCCTCCGGTTCGTTTCCCCAGTTCATCGCCGCGCCAGCGAATATTGCCGCGCAACAGGAGGTTGGAAGCGTTGAGTTTATACGCCAGGTCACGCGCCAGGTTGCGCATCACCACAAACCCGATCCGTGGGTTGTGTTCCGCCAGCGCATCGAAATCCAGCGCCCGCATGACGATCAGCACGGTCGGCTCATTTGTGGTAATAGTCGCCGTGCGCGCCGCGCCGCCAAGTAATGCCTGCTCGCCGAAGCATTGACCGGGGTAGAGCGTATTAATTGTTGATGGCGCTGTAGTCCCGTCCGCCAGGCGGGTAGTGATCATGACCCGTACCGTCCCTTCATGAACGATGTACAACTCGTCGCCGGTATCGCCTTCTTTGAAAATCGTCTGCCCTGCAGGCGTGCGGAGCGCCTTGCACAACCCGGCGACCTGCATCAGTTCATCGTCGCTCAACCCGGCAAAGATTTCGACTCTGCGCAAATTGTCGATCACGCGCGCGCTCATCTGCGTCTCCCGGCATCGATGCTGCCAGTATTCACGTTTCGGGTACAATGGAAGTATAGCACGAGAGTAATCCTGTTCATAGACCCAGGGAGACATCGCACGTATGGGCAAGCAGTCACGCGCCAAACGCGAGCGTCGCGAACACGCCACCTACCTGGCAATGGTCAGCAACTGTGAAGGGACGTGGCTTGAGCGTCCGCCGGATGCCGAAGAGCAGGCGAAAATCGACTCGGCGGGCAAAATCCTGCGCCGCTTTCGCATGCAGGCGCTGCAACTCGGCGCTGATCAGGATGCATTCAACCGATTCAGTCTCGAACTCTTCCGCGATGAGCGCTTTGCGCCGCTGCACTTCAGCGATGACCTGATTGAAATGATCCTCGATGACATCGGCGAGCCGCCAGTCGTCGAGGACGACAACGATCCCTCATTTACAAACTACCTGCTGCGTGCGCTGGGGGTTGTCGCCTCGTCGCGCGTGCGCCGCACCATGGCGGAACAGGCGCGCCGCTTTCTGCCGCAGTACGTGGCTGCCGGGCAGTACAAAGAGGCGCTGGCGATCGAGCACAACTGCTACATGACCGTGATGAGCGATGCGGCGACGCCGCTGCTGGTGCAGATGCTCGTCAGCGGCCTGGCGCGCTACTACGAGGAGCATGAAGAAGAAGGTGACAGTCACGAAGGATGATGAATGGGTGTGACTGTCACCAACAGGCGGCGGTGCTAATACGACGGCGGCTCATCGGTGATCGCAGCGATGCGCCATCCCTCCGGGGTGTTGACCACTACGACGTAAAGCTGGTTGGGACCGGGTTTCCAGCGCGTGGGAAGACCAGGAACCGGCGCAGCCTCGACAGTGATGCCATAGATCAGTCGCTCGTCGGCGGCAATGACAGAGTCGATGCGCGTAACGCTGAGCGACTGCACCGCCAGCGTTGTGCTCTCAAACATCTCGAAGGTTGTGTTCGCCTGCATTGCTGGCGCGAGCAGCGCCCATGCGTCCGCTGCGCGGCGTTCACCGAAGGCGGCGAAATAGGATCGCACCGTCTGTTCAGCGGCGGTTACGCTCGCTGCCGCTGGCGCGCCGGATGCAGGGGGCGCTTCGGCGACCGGTTCAGGGGTTGCAGTCGCACCGGGCAGTTGCGCCGCCGTTGCCGGTTCGATGCGCACCTCGGCGCCTTCGGCAACTGCTGTCAGAACCGCCGCCGCCGTTGCGCGCTCTGGTGAAACAGGCGTGTTCGTCGGCGGAATGCTGAACTGTGCAGTCTGCCCGCACCCGACCAGCAACCCGACGAGAACGAATCCCACAATCCAGTTGCGCTGGTATGGCATATGCGCTCCGATCGCTGGATGATCTCGTGATACTGGTAGTATACCACGCTCGTCCAGGGATGGCTCGCAGCGACGTTCGCGCCTGAATGAACGTCTTCTCTGAGACCCTTGAGGTCGTGCAACGTTCCTGCCGCAGACGGGGAACATTCCGCCCGCAATGGTCTCGTTGCAGCCCGAGGTTGGCGGTGGAGACCTCAAGGGTCAGCCGGGTCTTCCACCTTCAATCTTCCCGCCTGCAACCTTCAACCTTCCCACCTGCAACCTTCAACGTCCATACCGCCACCAGTAGTAGTGCTGTCCGACGTTCCCCATCTCGACGCGGAAGGCGGGCGGGTTGGCCGGGTTGTAGGTCAGCACGCGCCGCTCGAAGACCTGGAACAGGATCGGTCGCTCAACGCCGCCAACCTTCACCTTCACCCAGTACGCTCCCGTCACCGGCAGCCCGAAGACGTAGAGCGGATCGTACACCTGGGCGACGACATAGCGCCCGTTCTCGTACACCAGGCCGCGCTGGTTCATGAAGTCCATGAATGCGCGGGCAACGCCGTGGTTGTTGGGTCCGGGCAGCAGCACGGTCGCCGGGTCATTGACAAAGTCATTGAATCCGGTGATGCTGCCATCCGGGTTGATGAACCCGGTCGCCGGACGATACAGGTCGTTCGGGTTGACGGCGCCAGGGTTCTGGTAGAAGCGAATGAGGTCGGCGTAGGTCGGGAATTGATCCGGATCGCCAATCGCCGCAATCCGCGCGGGCAGGCGCCATTCGAACAGGTTGTACCCGATCTGCATCCGCCCGGTCATCATCTCAATCGGCAGCAGCCCGTTTGTGACATACCAGGGCGAGAAGGGGTTGGCAGTCGGGTCGTTGATCTCCATGCGGCTCTTGTCGAAATACTGCACCACGCGCATACCCTCGATGCCTTCAACCAGCGGTTCCCGCATCGCCGGGGTATTCGGCGCGGGTCCCCACGTCCATGATCGTCCGCTGATCTGTTCAGCGACGGGGCGATCCTGGCGCTCCCAGACACGGCGGAACGCATCGTTGCCAAAGGGAGGCGCCGCAGCGGAAGCGGGCATCACCGCTGCCAGCATCGTGATGATCAGGAGGGGAACAAGAAAAGCCATTCGTCGCATCGTAGCGTCCTTTCTGCGCATCATCGCGCCGGGCGCCGGTTTTTTGAGGGGGTAGGGGGGCGGGTGCAGAAAGCGTTACTCAAACCGGCGCCGCTATCTCCAGGCTGGCACGAGGAGAATTGCCAGCCGTACCATAGATGGGGCGAAATCCCCCATCCATTTTCCCAGTATAGCGCATTCGCCTATCGCAGGAAGGGAAGAAGTCGTCACACCAGGGGAACGAACCGACTCCGACACGCAGGGAGAGTTGCTGCGCGTGGTACCATAGGGATGTGGTAGAGGCAAGAGGTGAGAGGCAAGAGGCACGGGGCACGAGGGGCGAGGCAAGAGGTGAGAGGCAAGGGACGCAGGGGGCACGAGGTGCGGGGCAAGGGGCACGAGGTGCGAGGGGCGAGAGGCGAGGCGAGAGGCAAGAGGTGAGAGGGTTGAAGGTTGAGCGTTGCAGGTTGGAAGGTTGAAGGTGGAAAACCCGGCTGACCCTTGAGGTCTCTGTCACAGACCTCGTTCTGTGATGGAACCCTGTCGGCAGAACGCTCCTGGCGCAGGGGGTCGCCTGTCTCGACCTCAAGGGTCTTGACGGAAGAAACGTCTCCGACTCTTGAGGTCTCTGCCGCCGACCCAGCGCTGCAAGGAAGCGATGTTGGGGGTAACGTTTCCCGCATGCGGCAGGCTCTTCGTGCGACCTTAAGGGTCTTGATGATAATAAAGGATATGCCATGAACTTCGTCCGTGATACCCTGAGCCGGCCGCGCCCGCCGAGCGTCAGGCGCTCGCTGCAACTGCCGCGTCGCGTGGCGTACTACCCCTCGCCGGTCGACTGGCGCGATGAGGTGATCTATTTTCTCCTCGTCGACCGGTTCAGCGACGGTCAGGAAGACACTCGCCCATTGCTCGACCGGCGCTACCTGGCGGCAGCGCGACCGGCGCTGCCCAATGGTGAGCCGTGGCGCTGGGACCGCTGGGCTGAGTCGGGCAGCGAACGATTTCAGGGCGGCACCCTGCGCGGCGTCATCTCGAAACTCGGCTACCTGCAACGGCTGGGCGTCACCACCCTGTGGCTCAGCCCGGTCTGCAAGCAGCGCGGTCATCTGAACACGTATCACGGCTACGCGATCCAGGATTTT
>JANWXL010000161.1 GCA_025055265.1 Roseiflexus sp. | reverse complement strand
ATCCAGCCGATGCGCACGCTGTCGCCTTACTGGCGCGCGCGGCGCGCCTGGCGCCCGGCGAAGCGATCCCGCGCGATCTGCTGCTGGCAACGCTGAGACTGCCGGAGGAGGACCGGTCTGCGCGGCGCGAGGCGGTGCGCGGGCTGAACCGGTTGCTTGCGCTGGGACTGCTGGAGCGGTTGGAAGCGGGCGCCCTGCGCATCCACCGCCTGCTCAGCGCCTTCGCGCGGCAGGCGGCGCCGGACGACGGCGCGCTGGCAGCGGTGGAGGCGGCAGTGATCGACGCGGCATATGCAGCGAACGCGAGCGGCGCCCCGGC
Source organism: Roseiflexus sp. (assembly GCA_025055265.1). GTDB lineage: Bacteria > Chloroflexota > Chloroflexia > Chloroflexales > Roseiflexaceae > Roseiflexus. The sequence goes on along the minus strand of JANWXL010000161.1, from coordinate 10,551 downwards.
GCAGATGGCGCCGCTGTTGCCGCACCTGCGCTTCCTGGCGGAAGCGGCGCGCGCGCGCAACGACGAATGGGCAGCAACACTTTTCAACGAATATGGCATCTATCTGCAGATGGTCGGTGACTACGCCGCAGCACGGCCGCTCTACGAGCGCGCGTTGGCGATTCGCGATCAGGCGCTGGGACCGGCGCACCCCGACACCGCCGCGAGCCTGAACAACCTGGCCGCCCTGTTAGCTGACCGGGGGAGTACGCCGCGGCGCGTCCGCTGCTCGAACGCGCGCTGGCGATCTATGAGCAGGCGCTGGGACTGGCGCACCCCGACACCGCCGCGAGCTTGAACAACCTGGCGCTCCTTTTCGCGAACGAGGGGGAGTACGCGGCGGCGCGCCCGCTCTACGAACGCGCGCTGGCGATTCGCGAGCAGGCGCTGGGACCGGCGCACCCCCACACCGCCGCGAGCCTGAACAACCTGGCCGTGCTCCTGGCACATCAGCAGAAGTTCGATCAGGCGATCCCGCTTATCGAAAGGGCGCTGGCGATCCAGGAACAGGTTCTCGGCGCGCAGCACCCGGATACCATGCAGACGCGCGCGAGTCTGGCGAAAATGCGCGCCGCGGTGCAGGGGTCAAAAGACGCTGCGGGCTGATGGTTGTTGAGTACGTATTCCGCTGTGCGCCCACCCGCCCGGTGCCTGAAGTCGCGGGCTACTGTTGCGAAGCCCGCCTTCGCGGGCTGGACCGGGCGATGCTGGATTATTTCTCAAACCCCGCTCCACCCCTGCCTCGCGCCTCTCCCCTCACGCCTCCCATGCCTCACACAAAGGCACAAAGGCACAGCGATGCCGGGAACGATCTGTCACCCGTCACTCGTCATTGACCTCACACAAAGGCGCAAAGGCACAGCGATGCCCGTCACTCGTCACGTGTCACTCATCACTCGTCACTCATCACTCGTCACTGACCTCGCACAAAGGCGCAAAGGCGCAGCGATGCCCGTCACTCGTCACTTGTCACTCATCACTTGTCACTCGTCACTTGTCACTCATCACTCATCACCCGTCACTCGTCACTCGCCTTGGCTCTCGTCTGTCGAGAATCCGCAGGAGGCTGCGCGGCATCAGGAGCGCATAAGGTATACTATCAAACGCTAGGCGTGCGGAGATTCGTCTCACCGCCCCTGTCTCCTGGCAGTCTGACGGAAAACAAACAACCCGTTATACGCACTCTTGGAGAAAGGAGGCCGGTCGTGATCCGCCTCACCCAACGCCTTATCAATCACGGCGTATTCGGACTGATCTTTGCCATTTCGATGCTGGCGCTGGTTTTGACGCTCATCCCTGAGCCGAGGTGGTCATCGTTTCTCCCGACTGCTGTGAGCGTAGTGGTCACAGGCATGCTGTGGCTGGCATACTGGCGCGGGTATGAGTGGTCACGGTATGTGCTCGTCGCGCTTCTTGGATTGGTGGTTGTGTTCAGTATCAATACCGAGTATGTGCAACCACAGTTCAACCATCTGATCTACACAATCCCGGCGCTGGCGCTGGTGCTGACCGGTCCGGTCTGGGTGCTTGGCAGCGCGCTGGTGATGCTGGCAGCATTTGCCTATCGGGCGGGCGGCGGTCCCTATTTCGATCCTCTGGAATTCACTATCTTCTGCATCATCATCGGCGGGATGGTCTTCAGCCGCCTGGCGGTCGATAGCGCGCAGCGGCTCGAAGCGGCCATGCGTGAGGCGGAGGAGGCGCGGGTGCGCGCCGAGCAGCGCGAACGCGATCTGGCGGCGCAGGCGGAGGAGCTGGTGCAGCGCAGCGCCGAGCAGCAGCGGCTCCTGGAACTGGTGAGCGCGCTGGAAACGCCGACAATCACGCTGGCAGAGGGGGTGCTGCTGGCGCCAATCGTGGGCGCGCTCGACACCCGCCGTGCGCAGGCGCTGACCACGCGCCTGCTCAACGATGCCAGCGCCCGCCGCGCGCAACACGTCATCCTCGACATCAGCGGCGTGACGTCGGTCGATACGCAGGTGGCGCAGGCGCTCGTCCAGACAGCGCGATCCCTGAGCCTGCTCGGCTGCCAGGTGACGCTCACCGGCGTCTCGGCGACCGTGGCGATGACCCTGACGCACCTGGGTGTGGCGCTGGATGGCATCCATACAGTGCGTTCGCCACAGGAGGCGCTTATGAGTCGGAGTCGTTAGTAGTTCCCGGCTCTTCTCACCCTTGCCGCTACCGCCGCTTTCTGTTACACTTACCTCTGCAAGCCCCGACGATGTCATCTCCTTCTGTCGAGATACGCCGGCGGCTCGGTTGTTGACCGGCTCGTTCATGAATGCGCGAGGTGTAGCGTGAGCGGGACACGCCTTCCGCCAAACCCGTGGCTGGCAGACCACGTGATTTTTTTTACGTCCCGCTGGATGGTGTGGGGGGCGACACTCCTCTGGTTACTGGCGCAGGGATTGCTCGACGCGACGCAACTGTGGGCATTGCTCGCAGCATTGCTGGTGAATATGCTCGCCACCCGGTTTGCGCAGCCGTATTTACGCATCGTTCGGCGCAATCCTGCGATTCTGATGATCGACATTGTCTATGGCGTTGCGCTGGTTCTGTTCAGCGGCGGGTGGGATAGCGCCTTTCTGCTGTGTGCGAGCAGTTCTCTCGTGCTGCCTGCGCTGATGTATGGCTGGCGCGGCGGCGTGATGGCTGGTCTGACGTTTGTGTCGATCGATCTCGCAGCGCTATGGGCGGCTGGTGCGCCCCCTGCTGATCGCATTCTTGCCGGTGAGGTCTCTGGACTGACGCTGGCGCTGACCATGATCGTGCCGCCTCTGTTTGGCGCGCTGGTGCATCCCGTGGTGGAAATAGCGCGCGATTATATCGAACATCGACGTGCGCCATCGCGCCGTCCCCCCGAACGACCAGACGTGCGTCCCCGTCGCTCAGTTCCGCCGGAGAGGCCATCCGTGCCGTGGGAGAGCGGCGGGAGTCGTCCGATCGTCCGTGACGCCAGCGAACCGTCGCCAGTGGCGCAGGCGACGCGCATCCGCACCGCGGAGCATAACGCCGATGAGTTGCGTCGTCTGCTGTTTGCCCCGCTGGCGACCACTGATGTTGAACTGGGCGCGGCGATTGACATTCTGGCATCGCGGTTCAGCCAGCATACCGGCATCGCCGTGCGCGTCACGCAGTTGGGGCGCGCGCGACAGGTGCGTTACGCCCAACGCCAGTTGCTGGTGCGTCTTGCGCAGGAAGCGCTGCTCAATGTGCAACAACACGCGCACGCCTCGTCGGTCAGCGTGACCCTGCGGTACGATTCGTCGTCGGTTGTCTTGATGATCCAGGACGATGGCATCGGCTTGCTCGACGGGACATATGATCGTCCCGGATGGCGCACGCTGCGCACTATGCAATATCGTCTCGCCGAACACGATGGTCGTCTCGATGTGTTTGAACTGGACGGAGGCGGCGTCACGGTGCGTGCGTCGTTACCGCTCGATTGACGGTGCGTTCGATTATTCGCTTTATCTGTCTGACCGCTGCGGCTGCCCTGCTGATCTACGGTTTGCTGCAGCCCATCGATCAGGAGAGTCGCTGGCTGGCGGCGCTATGGATCGCGCTGCCGCTGCTGTACGTTGTAGCACGACTGTCACTACCGCCATTTTCGACGAGTCTTGCCCGAAATGTGCAGCATCTGGCGCTGGCGGTCGCTATTGGCTTTGTCGGGCTGGCGCTCCAGCTCTTCCGTCAACAGTTCGTGTATGCGGATACCATTGCCAATACAGTGTTTGTTGACCCGCAAACCGGTCAGACGACCAGTAATGTGCGCAAGGTTATCGCGGCGCTGAAGGTGCGACGCGGACCCATCCTTGATCGCAATGGAACCGTGATCGTGACGACCGAAGTCGTCGCAGGCGATTATGCCGTGCGTCGTTATCCGCTCGCCGAAACGTATGATCCCACGGCGTTTGGCAACATCGTCGGTTTTTTCAGCAGTCGTTTCGGTCAGTCAGGTATCGAGGCGACGTACAACGACTACCTTTCCGGTGAGCGTGACTCGTGGCGGCGGCTCCAGGATGCGCTGCTTGACCAACCGCGCACTGGCGATACGGTGCGCCTGACGATCGATGCGCGCCTGCAGGCTGCGGCGCACGCGGCGCTTGGCGAGCGCACTGGCTCGATTGTCGTGCTCGATCCGCGCACAGGCGCTGTGCTGGCGATGGTCTCGCGTCCCGGTTTTGACCCGCGCGGGCTGGCCTTCAACCCGGCAGCGCCCGACCGTCAGGCGGAAAATCGGCGGATCGACGAGTACTGGCGCGCGATCAACGCCGAAGGCGCGGGTCAGCCGCTGCTCAACCGCCCCACGCAGGGACGGTATGCGCCAGGCTCGACCTTCAAAACGGTCACTGCTGTGGCGACATTGCTGCACCCTGAGCAGGGACGGCCCGATGCCATCGATTGCCCCGATCAGCGCCCGACCGAACCCGGCGCGCCGCCGGTGGTCAATGCCGTGCGCACAGGATTGGAGGGAATCATTCGTTCGACGCCGTTCCCCGCCGAACCGAACCTTGAACGGGTCTACGCCTTCTCGTGCAATACGGCGTTCGCCGAATACGCGATGCGGCTTGGTCCTGATCTGCTCGCGGAAACCGCGCGCCGCTTCGATATCTATCGCCCGCAAGACGCCCCCAACGTCTATGGCGGCTTCACCGATCTCCCGACATTGCCGAGCCTGCTGTATGTCAACCCCGGTTTTCTCAACCGGCGCGCCGCGCTCGCCGATACGGGCTTCGGTCAGGGAGAGTTGCAGATCACCCCGTTGCAGATGGCAATGGTTGCCGCAACCATCGCAAATGATGGTATGATGATGCGACCGTTTCTGGTGTCAGAAATCATTCGCCCGGATGGAACGACAGTGGTGCGCAATGGTCCGCGTCCGATCCGGCGGGTCATGCCGGTGGACATCGCAGCGCGCATGCGCGCGAATATGCGTGCCGGGGTCGCCTATGGATTTGGCAAGGCGGCGAACGCAGTTCCCGGCGTGGAAGTCGGCGGAAAATCCGGTACGGCTGAATATCCGTGTCCGACACCTGATGATCCCGGCAAGATATGCGCCCATGCCTGGTTCATTGCCATCGCTCCGGTTGATCAACCGCGTTTCGCTATTGCGGTGATGATTGAAAACGGCGGGGAAGGTTCGCGTCTCGGCGCTGAAGTGGCGGGTCAGGTCTTGCGGTCCGCATTCGATATTGTGCGGTAGATCTGCAACGCGCCCATGTTCGTTGCTATTGCGCGACAGGTGAGTGCGCGGATGGTTCTCAGAAATGTCCTGCTTCAACTGGGCGCGGTCGTCAGCGTCGTCACGCTGACCGGCTGTGGCTTGCCGCCCGTGTCGGCAGTAACCGCGACCTCTGCGGCGACAGACACGCCATCCGCCTGGACTGCTGCAGTGGCAACGTCGGTCGCGCCGACCCTTCCCCCGGCGACTGCAGCGCCGCTTCCCTCGCCAATCCCAACCCCGACGCCGTTGCCGACCCGTGCTCCGACGCCGGATGTGCCCGCGCTTGATGAGCGCCTCCAGATCTTCGACGAAGTCTGGCGCATTGTGCATGAGAAGTATCTCTATGCCGATTTCGGCGGCATTGATTGGGAAGGGTTGTATCCTGAATATCGCGCGCGGGTTATGCAGGCGCAATCGCGCGATGAATTCTATGCGGCGATGACCGATATGGTCGCTCAGTTGAATGATAACCATTCGCGCTTTGTGCCGCCAGCCGCCGTTGAAGCGGAAGACGCAACCGCGAGCGGACAGGAGATCCGTGTCGGCATCGGTGTCATCGTTCAGCCGAAGCCAGACGGCGGGTTTGTTCAGCAGGTTTTCCCGGAAAGTCCCGCAGCGCGCGCTGGCATTCGCCCGCGCGATCGGATTGTGGCAGTGAACGGACGCCCCTACGTGCCGTCCGATGGCGATCTTCAGGGCGAGGTTGGCACGTCGGTGCGCCTGACGATTGCGCGCCCTGGCGCAAAACTGCGCGATGTGCTGCTCACCCGTCAGGAGGTGCGCGCCAGTATTCTGCCGTACTACCGCCGCTTCCCCGGCGATATTGGCTATATTTCCGTGCCGACGCTCTGGGTCCGCGATATGGGGGATCAGGTGAGCGGCGCACTCACCGACCTGGTGGCGAGCGGTCCGTTACGCGGTCTGATCATCGATCTGCGCTCGAACCGCGGCGGATGGGGCGAAGTGTTGTCGGGGGTGTTGAGCCATTTTGTGCGCGGGCAGGTCGGCGTTTTCTTCGGGCGCGACTATGTCCGTCCGCTGGTCGTCAATCCGCCCGCCGGACCGGACATGCGCAACCTTAGCGCCGGTCTGGTCGTGTTGATCGACGAGGAAACGGCCTCCTACGCGGAGGTGCTGGCGGCGGTGTTGCAGGCGGAAGCGGGCGCCATCGTCGTTGGGGCGCGTTCGGCAGGGAATACTGAAACGATCTATGCCCACGCGCTGCGCGACGGTTCGCGCCTCTGGCTGGCGCAGGAAGGGTTTCGTCTGCGCGATGGATCGGATCTCGAAGGGCGCGGCGTTGTTCCCGATGTACTGCTCGAAGTCGACTGGACGCGCTACAGCGAAGATGACGATCCCCAACTGCTCGAAGCCCTGCGGTTGCTCGGCGGAGGACCGAAGTGACGCGACGCACGGCGACAATCGAACGACAGACTGGCGAAACCAGCGTGGCGCTGACGCTGAATGTCGATGGCGCGGGCAACGCTGAGATTGCCACCGGCATCGGGTTCCTCGACCATATGCTGCACCTGTTTGCGCGTCACGGTCTGTTCGATCTTTCGGTGCGCGCCAGCGGCGATCTCCACGTCGATGAGCACCATACGGCGGAGGATGTCTGCATCTGCCTGGGGCAGGCGTTTGATCGGGCGCTTGGTGAGCGACGCGGGCTGGTGCGCACGGCGCATGCCTACGTGCCGATGGATGAGGCGCTCGGGTTCGTTGCCGTCGATCTCAGCGGGCGACCGTACTGTGTAGTCGATGCTGCGTTTGTGACGCCGCGCGTCGGGCAGCTTGGCACCGATCTGATTGCCCATCTCTTCGAGAGCATTGCCGTGCACGGGCGTATGAACCTGCACGCGCGCATTCTGTACGGTCACAACGACCATCACAAGGTTGAGGCGTTGTTCAAGGCGCTTGGTCGCGCGCTCGATGCAGCGACGCGCATCGATGAGCGGCTTGGCGGCGCCATTCCCAGCACGAAAGGTGTGCTATGAAACTCGATGCAACCCTCGTCGTCGATGCGCGCCGCCTCAGCGAAGCGGGCAGGATTGCGCGCGCCGCTGAAGCCGTCGGCTTCGCCGCCCTCTGGACGCCGGAAACCCAGCACAATCCCTTTTTTCCACTGGTTCTGGCAGCCGATCATACCGCCGACATTCAGTTGGGAACGGCAGTAGCCATCGCGTTTGCGCGCAGCCCGATGGTGACGGCGCAGATCGCCTGGGACCTTCAGGCGTTCTCAGGAGGACGCTTCATTCTGGGACTGGGGACGCAGGTGAAGGCGCACATCGAGCGGCGCTTCGGTATGACCTGGGACCCGCCGGTTCCCAAATTGCGCGACTACATTCAGGCGTTGCGCGCGATCTGGCAAGCGTTTCAGACCGGCGGCAAGCTTGATTATCGCGGTCAGTTTTACAACCACACCCTGATGTCGCCGTTTTTCAACCCCGGTCCAATCGCCGATCCATACATTCCCATTTACATTGCCGGGGTCAATGAAGGGCTGGCGCGGCTGGCGGGCGAGTTGTGCGATGGGTTCCACGTCCATCCATTTCACAGTGTAAAGTATATCAACGAGATTGTCCGACCGCAGGTGGCGGCTGGCGCGGCGAAGGCAGGGCGTGATCCGTCGCAGGTGAGCCTGACAAGCAGCGTGTTTCTGATTACCGGTCCCGACGAGGCAAGTATGGAAGGCGCTCGCGCGTTTGTGCGCGAACAAATTGCGTTCTACGCCTCGACGCCAACCTACCGCGTCGTGCTAGCGTGCCACGGCTGGGAAGACGTTGGCGAGCAGTTGTCGCGCCTGGCGGCGGCGCGGCGCTGGTCCGAGATGGGGGCGTTGATCACCGATGAGATGCTCGATGTCTTCGCTGTCACTGCACCGCTCGACCGGATTGGCAAAGCGCTGCGCGAGCGGTACAATGGCGTTCTCGACCGCGTGGGCAGTTATCTGCCGTACACGCCGGGTCCGCTTGACGATGTGTGGCGGCAGGCAGTGCGCGACGTGAGCGGCGGAGAATGAGGTGAAGCCATGCCATTGCAGATTGATCTGCCACGAGAAGCAATTGCTGACTTCTGCCGTCGCTGGCGCATCGTGGAATTTGCCATCTTCGGATCGGCGCTACGCGACGATTTCCGTCCGGATAGCGATGTGGACATCCTAGTGACATTCGAGCCAGGCATGCAGTGGACGTTTCAGCAGTGGTTGACGATGGTGCGCGAACTGGAGGAAATGTTTGCTCGCAAAGTGGATCTGGTTGAACGGTCGCTGGTTGAACAAAGTGAGAACTATATTCGTCGAAAACATATTTTGAGTCATCTGGAACGCATCTATGTGGCGGGATGATGCTTATTTACTGGATATGTTGATTGCTGCCAGGACGGCACGTCAGTTCAGTGAAGAACTGACGTGGGAAGAATTCCGGCATAGTTCCAGCACGCTATTGCGAAGGCTCTCGAAAATATCGGTGAAGCTGCTCGTAAAATTTCAGACTCAACGAAAACGGCTCATCCTGAAATCCCCTGGTCTCAGATTATCGCTTTGCAGCATCGCATCGTGCATGATTACTTCCGTCTTGACCTGGTCAAAGGGTGGGAGATCGTGCAACACGATGTCCCCGACCTGATTGGAAAGCTCGAGCCTCTGGTTCCGCCAGAGGATCCGTAACGCTACGCTATTTCCATGCCTCTCTTCCGTCCACACATGCTGACGCTGCTCCGTGTGTCGCTCTTCACCCTGGCGCTGCTGATCCTGCTGATGCCAGCGCATCCCGGCAGAGCGCAGGGCGATTTCTCGTTGCGCTTCTACGGCACAGGGCGCAATGGCGTTGATCGCGTCGTCATCCCGCTCGATGCGCCGCCGCGCCCGGTCGATGTCGGCGGCGATTTCACCATCGAGTTCTGGATCAAGGCGCTCCCTGGCGAGAATGCCGCCGCTCCCTGCACCCCCGGCGGCGACAACTGGATCAACGGTAATATCGTGTTCGACCGCGATGTCTATTTCGCTGGCGATTACGGCGATTACGGCATCTCTCTGGCAGGCGGACGGGCAGCATTTGGCGTCAACAATGGCGCGGAAGGAACGACGCTCTGCGGTCGCGCTGATGTGACTGATGGACGCTGGCATCATCTTGCGGTCACGCGCTCTGCCGCCGACGGCACGCTGGCAATCTTTGTCGATGGACGGCTCGATGCCAGGGGAGACGGCCCGACTGGCGACGTCAGTTACCGCGATGGGCGAGCCACGCAGTATCCTGCCGATCCGTTCCTGGTCATCGGCGCCGAAAAGCACGACGCCGGTCCGGAATATCCCTCGTTTCGCGGCTGGATCGATGAGGTGCGCATCTCGCGCATCGTGCGCTACCGTGACTTGTTCGCCCAGCCGGTCGCGCCGTTCATCCCTGACGCCGATACGGTTGCGCTGTATCATTTCGACGAAGGCGCGGGAACGGCGGTCTCCGACGCATCAGGCGCGCCAGGCGGTCCGAGCAATGGATTCCTGCGCGTCGGCGGATCGCCTCCCGGTCCCGAATGGTCGAACGATATCCCCTGGATACGTCCGATGGCGCCAACGGCGGCATCACCATCCATCCCAACGCAAACCGCGCCGCCGCCCCTGAAGCCATCGCCGAACGTCAATGCTGCTACCGAAACCAGCACTCCCACTTCTGGCGAGTCCGCGCCGCCAACCCTGCAACCATTGTCTGATACGCCGGCGGCGACGGCTACTCCCGCCACGCGAGAAGCGCCGACCGCCGCGGCGGTCGTTCCTTCCCCCGTTGCCGGGCCTCCTGCGTCTGCCGATCCGCCGTTCTGGCTGCTCGGCGTTGCGGTTGCGGGATTGCTACTGGCAGGCATCGGGCTGGCACTGATGGTCCGGAGGAAGAAGGAGTAGCGCCGGTCCGGGTGCAGGCGCGATGTCTAGGGTCCAGGCATGAATTGTCAGACGGCATCCTGGCGCGGCGGGCTAAAGCCCTTGCTCAGGTCAGGCAAGCCCCTGCGGGGCTGCGATGGGCGCAAGCGCCATCAGCTGCGCGGGGAGCAGGCGCGACTTCGTTCGCCATCGCGCTTTTTCTTTGGCGTCTGGAGCGGCGTCCGGCGCGCGGACCAGCCCCGGAGGGGCTTTCACGATCGCAGCCAGGGCTTCAGCCCGCAGCGAGACGGCGGGTTCTGACACATCATGCCTGCACCCAGGGGCGAAAACAAGGTTGACAATCATCATTAACAGGGCTATAATGCCATGCGCAAGCCGAGGTGGCGGAATTGGCAGACGCGCTAGGTTGAGG
>JANWXL010000099.1 GCA_025055265.1 Roseiflexus sp. | reverse complement strand
GCAGTGGCCGACTAGTCGCGGAACAGGAGGTCAATCGTATCTTCCATCGAAGTGCGGAACGACGAGCCGAGCACATCGTCGCGCGCTTTTTGTTGTTCGCGCACACGCTCGAGAACCACACTCAGATCATCGGTGGCTTTCTTTGTCAGTACCTTCACCAGCCCGATGTGCGTTCCTTTGTTGAAGATGATGCACAAGATCCACTGATCTTCGATCAACGAAATAAAGATATTCTCGCGCACACCCTGGGTAAACAACTGGCGGAAGTCTTTCTCGCGCAGCAGCTTGGCGACCTCGCGCGAGGAAGCGAACGTGCCGGCAATCAACGCTCCCAGGGCGGTAATATCCTGGCGTGCTGCATCGCCCTGCGCCGTGATCACCTGACCGCTCTTATCAAGAAGCAAGACATAATTGCCGCCTGTGTCTTCGGCCAGGCGCACCAGACATTCTTCAATGACTTTGATCTCTTCAGCTGGAACTATCTGACTCGTAAGTTGCGGATCCATGCGGCTCTCCACTCTGCGTGCGGCGGTTTGCACCGGGACAGGCGTATGCGGACGCGCACCCGCCTTATCTTCCGCCATTATAGCATACCGCTCGCACCACAGACGAGCCGCTTGCTGCGACTTACAGCCGTGTGGCGCGTCGGTTGCAGTCTATCCTCTATTATACTACACAGTTGCATAGCAGAACGTGATCGAAGCGGTAGCGACGTGATTGCAGCATCGCTACATTTGGCGCGTTTCGTTATCGACGTTGCGCTCACGTTCTTTGGGCGGGCGCCCGGTGCGAATATTGCGGAGCGACTGGATCGTGGCTGCCAGCGCCCGATCCGCCCAACCGTAGATTGTTGGACGGCTCTTGCGCAGATCCTCGGCGATCTGGGTGACGTTGGTGCGGTACTCAGGATCGAACGTCGCCAGATTGATGCGCGCCGATGCAACGATCTGTAAAATTTCCTCTTCACTCAGGTCGTGTTCGCGGATGAGTTTTCTGGCTCGCTTGCTGCTCAGATCGAGTCGCATAGATGCGCACCTTTACGCTTACGCCCTGAATCTCTGTTCTGACGGGCAGGCTCGTGACAGATGTTGTTCTACTGTGATCATAACATGAGGAAAACCGGATGTCCAGTGCTATTTGTAAACAGTAACGGCGCCGTCGCGCCGTGTGTGGCGCACGACAGAGCCGATCAGATTGCGGCTCGCGCCATGTCGCGTCATGGCGAAAATCCTTTCGAGACGTGACGACATGTAAGTATTAACAGACTGTCGCCCATTTGTCAAAACGACCCTGCCCGCCAGCGTATAAACGCCAGCGGGCAGGACGCCTGATTCATCGAGCACAGACGATGATCAGCTGTTCTTCTGCTCGATCAGGATTCGACGCGGCTTGACTTCCTCAGCCTTGGGAATCTCCAGCCGCAGGATGCCATTGCTCAGCGTCGCCTTGATCGCATCAGCCTTGACCGAGCGCGGCAGGGCGACCTGGCGCTGGAACGCACCATAGCGCCGCTCGATGCGGTGGTAGTTGCGCTTGGTTTCCTGCGACTCCTGCTTGATCTCGCCCTTGATCGTCAGCAGGCTGTTCTCAACGGTCACCTCCAGGTCTTCAGGCTTCAGTCCGGGCACCGCCGCCTCCACCAGGTAAGCGTCCTCGGTCTCGCTCAGGTCGAGCGCCGGAACGAAGCTGCCCCGCGTCAGATCCGGTCGCACGAAGCTTTCCTCGAACAACTGGTTCATCGCCTCGCGCAAGGTCATCATCTCCTGGAAGGGATCCCAGCGAGTCAGGTTCGTCATGGCTTTGTCCTCCTTTGTTCAGGATATTTGGCTATGCGCCGTGTGTGCGCTGTTGTCTTCTTGCTTCCGTTGAGCAGTATAGGGCATGTGTGTTAGAATGCCATCTACGGAGCGTTAGAACGATGTTAGACCGGTATGATCAGCGGTTAAGGCAGCTTGAGTCGCTATTGCGCGTCAGTCGCGCGATTACGGCGCAGCTCGATCTGACCAGTGTGCTCAACCTGGTGATTGAGGCGGCGGTCGATCTGCTGGCTGGCAACTCAGGGTTGATTGCGCTGCGCGATGATGATGGGGCGACGCGCATCTATGCGGCATCAGGGCTGGCGCGTGAAACCTGGCCCGCCTTCGATGACCTGCTGGCGACGCCGCTCGACGATCAGCAGGCGCTGGTGCGACGTCTGCGCGAAGCTGGCGCAGACATTGGGCTGCCCTTGCGCCATGTGAGCGCGGCGCCGCTGGTGTTCCGCGGCGCAACAGTCGGGGTGATCTACGTCTTCCGCGCTGCGCTGAATGTTGAGTTTACCGCCGAGGAACTGCAACTCCTGTCCGCCTTCGCCGACCAGGCGGCGATTGCAGTCTCCAACGCCCGGCTGTTCCAGAGCGTGCTGCGTGAAAAACAGCATCTCGATGCGCTCATCGAGAACAGCGCCGATGGTGTGATGATCCTCGACTCGCGCTGGCGCATTACGACGTTCAACCGCGCCATGGAACAACTGACGGGATGGAGCCGTGAAGAGGCGATTGGTCGTCCGTGCGCTGAGGTGCTGGCAATCCATACGCCGCAGGGCGCCAATCTCTGTCTGACCGATTGCCCGTTGCAGCGTCACCCGTTCGAGCCGAACCCGGTTGCTGAGGGGTGGATTACCACGCGCGATGGGCGACGGCTCTACATCCAGAGTCGCTATGCGGCGCAGCGCACTCCGCAGGGCGCCTTCCTCGGCGCGATTGCCAACGTCCGCGATGTGACCGAACAGAAGATCGAAGCCGAGATGCAGAACACCTTCATTTCGGTCATCTCACACGAATTGCGCACGCCGGTGAGCATTATCAAGGGGTACGCCGAGACGCTGGCGCGCCAGGACGCGACCTGGGACGCAGCGACCCTCCGCGAAGGGCTGGCGATCATTATCGAAGAGGCGGATCGCCTGGCGCAGCAGATTGATACGCTGCTGGAAGCATCTCGCCTGCAGACCGACGGTATGCGCCTCGATTTGAGCGACTGGTCGGTGCGACCGCTGGTGGAGCGGGTTGTTGAACGCTTTGCGCCGCAGGCGGGTGACCGATTCACCTTCCAGATCGACATCCCTGATGATTTTCCAGCGGTGCACGCTGATTATGAGCGAACCCGAACAGTGCTGGAGAATCTGATCAGCAACGCGATCAAGTACAGCCCGAACGGAGGGTTGGTGCGTATCGCAGCGCGGGTGAGCGGCGACTTTGCGATTATCTCGGTCAGCGACCAGGGGATTGGCATACCGCTTGAAGAGCAGAAAAAACTCTTCCGCCGCTTCTATCGCGTCGATAACCGTCTGCGACGCGAGACGCAGGGGGCAGGATTGGGGCTGTTCCTGTCGCGTGTCATCGTTGAAGCGCAGGGGGGGCGCATCTGGGTGGATAGCCGACCAGGGCGCGGTTCGCGCTTTTCGTTTACGGTGCCGCTGGCGACGCCGATGCTGAGCGATCAGGCAACGTCAGTCGAAACGGAAGCGGCCACATCTGTCGAGCATCCTGAGCCAGCCGCAGAAATGCTGCCTCGGGCTGAACCCCCGCTACTCGAGGATCATGAGTACTAAAGAAAGAGCGCATATGTCAGAACTCAAAGACAAGTTGATCCTCGTCGTCGACGACGAGCCGCGCATGGTCAACTTCATGCGCATGAATCTGGAACTCGAAGGATGCCGGGTGATCAGTGCATCGAACGGGCGCGAGGCGCTCGAAAAGGTGCGCGACGAGATGCCGGACGTGGTGCTGCTCGATATTATGATGCCGGTGATGGACGGCTTCGAGACGCTGCGGCGACTGCGGCAGGCGTCGTCAGTGCCAGTGCTGGTGCTGACTGCAAAGGACGACGAAGAGGACCGCATCAAAGGTCTGGAACTGGGCGCCGACGATTACATCGGCAAACCGTTCAGCCATCGTGAACTGGTCAGCCGCATTCGCGCCGTGTTGCGGCGCTACAACACGCCGCCGCCAGCGCCGCAGACGATGGTCAAGGTCGATGATCGGCTCCAGATCGATTTTGCCCGGCGCGAAGTGCTGGTCAATGGCGAGCGGGTCAACCTGCGCCCGACAGAGTATCGGTTGCTGTATCACCTGGTGCAGAATGCGGGCTATGTCATGACCCACGAGCAACTTTTGAGCAAGGTGTGGGGTCCGGAGTACCGTGACGAGACGCACTATCTGAGGCTCTACATCACTTATCTGCGCCAGAAGATCGAGGAAGACCCGGCAAACCCGAAGTACATCCTGACCGAACGCGGCATTGGGTACCGTTTCGTCGATTTCAAGCGCGAGGGGCATGGATGAGGCGAGAGGCAAGGGGCGCGGGGCAAGAGGTGACAGGTGCGAAGGTTGCGGGTTACAATCAGCGGCTCGAACCGCTTGGCGTGGCGGGGACAAGAGGTGACAGGTGCGAAGGTTGCGGGTTGCGGGCAGGGGCGCATATCAGTGCGCCCTTGAGAAGGTTGCACATTGCAAGGCTGCTGGTTGCAGATAGAAGAGTACACTTGAGAATGTGCTCTAACCCTTAACCCCTAACCCCTAACCCCTAACCCCTAACCCCATCTTCACCAAACAACGCTCCCCGCCGGATCACAATGGTCCCGAACAGGTCCGCCTGCTCAACCTCGATGGCGTGACGTTTCCACAACTCCAGCACAGCCCAGAACGCAACAACGACTTCGACACGTTGCGCGGCAAGTGAGATCATCTCCTCGAACGCCACCCACGGACGCGCCAGCAAGCGGGAACGAATGCGGTCAATCATCTCGCCAACGGTGACAATTTTCGGTGCAGGCAACGCAACCGGCGGCGGATCGAGCGGCAGCGTCAACTGCATACGGCGCTGTATGGCGGCAATCAGATCGGCAACGGTATGGTCGAGTCGCGCAGCGCGCGGCACAACGGGCGGGGCAAGCCGTGCATACATGCGTCGTCCTTCATAAAGACGGAGCAGAGACGCCAGTTGCCTGAAACGCTGATACTCCTGCAACTGACGCACCAGGGCATCACCTTCGTCGTCAGGTTCCCGATCGCCGGTTGCCGGGGGGCGGGGCAGCAATGCCCGCGACTTCAGTAGCAGCAACCGCGCCGCCACAACCAGAAATGCCGAGAGCGACGCCGGATCAGGTGTTTCCATCGCGCGCACGTGGGCCAGGTACTGATCAGTGACGTGTGCCAGCGCCACGCGGGTGATATCGAGTTCCTCACGCTCAATCAGGCGCAACAGCAGATCGAGCGGACCTTCGAAGACCGGCAGGGTCACCGTATAATCAATCGGTTCGATGAACATTGCCATTCAATTGGCATCATCCGCTGCACGCAGCGCTGCAGTGAACGGCGTGACGCGCCGCTCCGCATAGTCGCGCAGAATCTGCACGACCGCCGGATGACTGCCCACGGCTTCGGCGTATTCAACACTGCGCCACTCGTGCGTAGCGTGCAGCGCGAACGGGTAGAGCAGCCCGCGTCCATGACGCGCAGCGCGTTCATACAGATCGGGCGCGTAGTTGCGTAATACCACAATCAGCCCATAGTAGATCAGGGGGATCGTCCGCCCCTCCTCGTCAACCTTGCCGCAATCATGCAGCAATGCCGCCTGCAGGAGATATGGATCGGTATGACCGGTGCGCACCAGTGTGTGATAGACATTGAGGCTATGGCGCTGAGCGAACCGCGGCATCCGCTCGAAGATCAGCAATTGCGGATCGCTCAGCACACGCACCAGCAGTACTCGTTCTTCCAGGCGAATAAAAGCGATCAGGGCTGCGATGAATTGCCGGATACGGTAGAACCACCGTTGTCGTGACGAAAACAGGCGCCCTCCTGCTGGTTCGTCTGGCGTTTACATGATCTCATCGATCTGCGCTGCCAGGTCGAAGTCCTTCTGGGTCAAACCGCCTGCATCATGGGTGGTCAGGCTCAGCGTCACTTTCCGCCAGCGGATGTCGATGTCGGGATGGTGTCCAGCCGCTTCAGCAAGAAACGCAACGTTGACGACGAATGCGATAGCGGACGGAAACGAGGAGAGCTGAAAGGTCTTCCGAATCTCATTCCCCTGGCGAGTCCATCCGGTCAGATCACCCAGGCGCTCTTCAATCTCGGTATCGCTCAGTCGGGCTGCCATGAACACGCTCCTTCACGCACAAAGAACACGGAATAGCCAGTTTGATTCGTCTGACGTACAGTGCGCAGCGCCGTTGCCCGAAATGGTTGACGGCGGCACACGCACAGTATACCAGGAGTTACGCCAAACTGCGTCGATGTCTGAACAACAACGACTCAGGAGAGGTTCTTGCTGGAATTTTCCGCCCGCTGCCAAACACAACGCCCCCTTGTCGCCATACGACAAGGGGGCGTATGTACCAGGAATCTGCTTAATCAAGATAACCGCGCAACTTCTTCCCAAGGTGGGGGTGACGCAGTTTGCGGAGCGCTACCGCTTCGATCTGACGGATGCGCTCACGGGTGATGCCGAACTCCATGCCCACTTCCTCGAGCGTGCGATACCGCCCATCCTTCAGGCCATAGCGCAATTGGATGATCTTCCGCTCGCGCTCGGGGAGTTTTTGCAGCACCTCTTCGAGCTGTTCACGCAGCATCGAAGCAGCGGCGGCTTCGGGAGGGGTTGAAATGCGATCATCTTCAATGAAGTCGCCCATCCGTCCTTCGCCCTCCTGACCAACCGGCATTTCCAGCGAAAGCGGGTGCATCGACGCTTCCAGCGTGCGGCGGACCTTCGTCGAACTGATGCCCATCGCGTCGGCAATCTCTTCCGGAGTCGGTTCGCGCTGCATCATCTGCTGGAGTTTATGCGAGGTGCGCTTGACCTGACTGATCGCCTCTCCCATATGCACCGGCAGGCGGATGGTGCGGCTCTGATCGGCGATGGCGCGCGTGATTGCCTGGCGGATCCACCAGGTTGCATACGTCGAGAACTTATGTCCTTTGGTGTAATCAAACTTTTCGACCGCGCGCATCAGGCCGATATTGCCTTCCTGCACCAGGTCCATCATCGTCAACCCATACGAGGTGTACTTTTTGGCGATAGAGACGACCAGACGCAGATTCGCCTGGATCAGATGCTGGCGCGCCTCGTTTCCCTGCGCAACCTGCTGTTCATACATCACGCGCTCCTGCCACGAGCTGTACTCCTCGCGCTCGAGCGCACGGCGGGCGCGGTGCCCGGCTTCCATCGCCTTTGCCAGCATCACTTCCTGCTCTGCCGACAGCAGCGGAACCTGACCGATCTCCTGCAGGTACATTCGAACCGGATCATCAAGCGCGACATCAGTCAGGTCCGGCATTTCCGCCAGCAGCTCATCTTCGCCGGTCGCACCATTATCGCTCGTGTCGAGCGGGGTTTCGACCACGCGAATGCCTTCCGCCTGCAACGACGCATACAACTGGTCAACGTCGGCGACGTGGTATTCAGGTTGTGGGAGCGCTTCCAGGATTTCATTATAGGTGAGGAACCCGCGTGTGCGCCCGATGTCCAGAAGATATTCAAGCGTTTGCGCCCACGCCTGTTGTGTTTGCTCCACGATCTCGGTGGCCATGTGTCTGCCTTCTTGCATTGATTTAACTGGCGGCCGCGCAGAACAGTGCGTCCTGCGGACCATGCGAATACTGTGACTCCGTCTCTGTGTCATCTGGCAACAAGACGGGGCTAAGAGTAAATGACTCCAAGCCCCCCAACTTCATTGCCTGACCAGAACGCGAGCATGGCGCTCTGTTGTTTCTTGGGCTACTATACATTAGCAAGTGGTTAAAGTCAACCCCTTTATCCACTGATGTTATAAACACTTTGTCCACATTCTCCACACCCTTAACCTGTCGCCTGTATAGATGGTGTGATCAGGCTGCTGATGCGGATTCGCATGGCGGCAGGATGTTCCCTGCACGTTGCTCGCGCTGGAATGCTGCATATGGGCGTGGATAGGGAGCATACGATGCTGATATTATAATTGGCGCGAGTTACAACAATTGCCGACGCCGAAACGCCCGGTTGATAGCGGATGATGCAGCGAGGCGCCCTGCATCCGCTTCGCCAGGCGCACCGGTTGCATGGCGATAACGTCTGGAACGACACTGTATGAACTTTCGTGAGACCCTGTCTACTGTCGTCCGGCGCAATCAGAGCTGGTTGTGCGTCGGGCTGGACCCGGATCTGGCGCGTATGCCGGATCATCTGCCCCGTGATGCCGACGGCATCTATGCGTTTTGCTCCGCCATTATGGACGCTACTGCCGACCTGGTCTGTGCATTCAAGCCAAACGTCGCCTTCTTCGAGGCGCTGGGCGCGGCCGGCTGGACGGCGCTCGAACGCCTTGTCCGGCTTCGTCTGGGACCGCCGATCATCCTCGATGCCAAGCGCGGCGATATTGGTTCAACGGCTGAAGCATATGCGCATGCTGTTTTCACGACGCTTGGCGCCGATGCGGTGACGTTGAACCCGTATCTCGGCAGCGACGCGCTCGAACCTTTTCTGCGGCATGCCGATCGCGGATGCTTCATTCTCTGCAAAACATCGAATCCTGGCAGTCGTGATTTGCAGGATGCCCGACTTGCGGACGGACGCCCGTTGTATCTGGCAGTTGCCAAGATGGCGCGCGATCACTGGAATACGCACGGCAATGTGGGGCTGGTCGTCGGTGCGACGCATCCTGCAACGCTGGCGGAGATCCGGCGCGCCTGCCCGGACATGCTGATCCTGGCGCCGGGGATCGGGGCGCAGGGCGGCGACCTGGAGGCGACCGTGCGCGCCGCCGCGGCAGGCGCTGAACCGCGGCTGATCGTCAACGTGTCGCGCGCTGTTCTGTACGCGGATCGTGGCATGAACTTCGCCGCGGCGGCGCGCACAGCGGCGCGCCAGTTGCGCGATGCCATCAATGCTGCGCTCCGTGCTGCGTGATGGTATAATGGCGAAATGTGCATCAGGACCGGAGGCGCGAGGCAATCGGCGAGCGGTTGCAGGTTGAACGGAGAAGGGTCGCCAGAAGACGTTGCAGTGCAGCGTCTCTTCTGGCAAAGGACAAAGGTTGATCGCAGGTGATAAGGGATGGCGCGGGATAATGGCATTGAGCGCGTGATTGCCGATAATCGCAAGGCGCGCCATGATTATTTCATCGAAGAGACATACGAAGCTGGCATTGCGCTGACCGGCAGCGAGATCAAGTCGATCCGCGCCGGTCAGGTAAACCTGCGCGGCGGGTATGTGCGCATCGTCAATGGCGAGGCGTGGCTGTACGACGTCCACATCGCGCCATATGAGCAGTCGGGGAAATATTTCAACCACGAGCCGACTCGACCGCGCAAGTTGCTGTTGCATCGGCGCGAGATCTCCCGCATTGCCGGGCAGGTTGAGCGGCAGGGATATACGCTCGTGCCGCTCCGTCTGTATCTGCGCGGAGGGCGCGCGAAAGTCGAGATTGGTCTGGCGCGCGGAAAGAAACTGTACGACAAGCGCGAGGATATTGCACGCCGCGAGGCGCGTCGCGACATTGACCGTGCGCTCAAGGAACGGATGCGCCGCTAGTTTATTCAGCTTCCTCCTTCCGCCCCTGTCGCCCGCTCGGATCGAACGATGGGTCCTGGAAGCAGTATCCGATGCCGCGCACCGTGCGGATCAACACCGGATTAGCGGGATCAGGCTCAAGTTTTTCTCGCAGCCAGCGCACGTGGACATCAATTGTCCGGTTCGAGCCGAGGAAATCGCTGCCCCACACACGCTCCAGCAACAGATCACGCGATAGCGCGACCCCGGCATTGTGCATCAGGCAAGCGAGCAGATCGAACTCCTTATGCGAGAGTTCGACCTCGCGATCCTGATACCAGACGCGCCGGCTATTGCGATCCAGTTGAACTGGACCAACGCTCAACACACTGGATGCTGGCGTCTGCCGCTGACGCTCGTTCCAGCGCAGGATTGCCCGCACGCGCGCCAGCAGCTCACCCATGCTGAAGGGCTTAACCACATAGTCAATGGCGCCAAGCTCCAGCCCGGCGATGCGGTGCGCCTCGTCGTGCAGCGCAGTCAGCAGCACAATCGGAACAGCGGTTTCCTTCGCCACGGCGCGACAGACGGAGAACCCATCAAGCCCTGGCAACATCACATCGAGAATAATGAGATCAGGGCGAACCTGACGCGCCATCTCCAGCCCGGTCAATCCGTCGGCAGCGGTCGTCACCTGAAAACCGGCTCGCTCAAAGTTGTAGGAGAGCGTTTCGAGCAGGACGCTATCATCTTCGACAAGGAGTATTGTTGTCATATTTCCAATTTAACGAATAAGCATTAACGTTCTGTTATGCCATAGTTAAACTCGCGCGGAGTTTTGTAAATCCCATCGATCACATCTTCGCAACATACCTGATGCAATATTGCTTACAAACGCGCCTGGTCCCTTGTCTATAATCGACACCAGAAATGACATGACAAGGTTCGTCGAAAGAGGCTTTGGTATGGATCAGATACCTCCCACCATGCAACGTGCGGTGCGTGGAGACAAAAATCCGCTCGATGTTGTCGAACAGAGTCTGCGCAACGCCATTTTTGGCCAGGATCGCGCAATCGAAGCGGTCATCCGGGTGCTTAACCGGGCGCGTTTCGGTTTCTCGGCTGGCAATTCGCGCCGCCCGCGCGCTACGTTGCTCTTCCTTGGTCCCACCGGCGTTGGCAAAACAGAGACGGCGCGGCGTCTGGCGCAGTTGTTGCGTCCCGAGGGCGAGGCGTTTCTCAGGATTGACTGTTCGCTTTTCTCTCAGGGGCACGAGGTGTCGGCGCTGGTTGGCGCGCCGCCGTCGTATGTCGGGCGCGACCAGAAGCCGCTGTTGAACCCGGATATT
The DNA here is from genome assembly GCA_025055265.1 of Roseiflexus sp. GTDB lineage: Bacteria > Chloroflexota > Chloroflexia > Chloroflexales > Roseiflexaceae > Roseiflexus. The sequence goes on along the minus strand of JANWXL010000099.1, from coordinate 1,793 downwards.
ATCGAGCAGGAAAACAGTGTGGTGTTGTTCGATGAGATCGAGAAAGGTCAACCGGAATTGTGGAACCTGCTGCTCCAGATTATGGAGGATGGCGAAATCCTGCTGCTGAACGGCGGGCGGCGCGTGTCATTCAGCAATAGCATTGTTATTCTGACTACGAATGTCGGCGCCAAGGAGATGGTCGATTTTCTTGATCAGCGCACGATTGGCTTCCGCACGTCGCGGCAGGACGTGGAGGCGACAGGACGGCAGATCTATCAGATTGGGTTCGAGGCGCTGCAGAAAGTCTTCCAGCCGGAGTGGATCAATCGCATTGATGAGATTATCGCCTTCCGCCCGCTATCGAGCGAGGTCCTGCGGCAGGTGCTCGACCGGATGGTGAAAGAGGCAAACGAGCAGTATCGGCGCCACGGCATCCACGTTACATTGACTGATGAAGCACGCGAGTATGTGCTGCGCAAAGGATTCGAGCCGCGCTTTGGCGCCCGTCCACTGCGACAGCAACTCCTCAAACTGATCGAGGCGCCGCTCGCCGATCTGATGGCGTCCGGCGGCATTCCGGCAGGCAGCCGCGTGCTCGTTGTCGCCACAGGCGTGGATCGCCACGGCGAAGCGCTGGAGTTCTACTACGAACCGGCGCCGGAACTGCTCGTGCAGGCGCAGGAACTGCGCGCCGCCGAGGTGGGACGCTCCTCGAGCGATGGTCCACAGCAACCGAGCGTCGGGCTAACGACCGACCGCGGGCATACGATGGAGTATTCCGCCGGTCCGTTCGGCGCCCGCGGACCGGGCGCCAGACCGCGTCGCAACGACGACCGGCGCTGAGGTTTCACCACAGAGACACAGAGGGCGCAGAGGGGCTTCATTCTTGAGATGTCGCTGAGCTGCTGCGGTTCCAGGTTATGTCACTACAGAGACACCGAGGACACAGAGGGACTTGATTTGTGAAACGTCTCTGTGCCTCTGTGGTCAGGTTTCACGGCGAAGGAGCTATCATGCCAGACGTGCAAGAGCTGAATTCGATTACTGAGGCTATCATCGGCGCGGCTATCGATGTTCACCGTGCTCTCGGTCCCGGTCTGCTGGAGTCTGCCTATGAGACCTGTCTGGTTCATGAATTATTGCAACTCGGTCTGCACGTCGAACAACAAAAGCCTCTGCCGGTCGTGTACAAAGGCATCCGCCTGAATTGCGGCTATCGCCTGGATATTGTAGTGAACGAGGCGGTCATCGTCGAACTCAAGACGGTCGAGCATCTGTTACCCATCCACGAAGCGCAGTTGCTTTCGTACCTCAAACTTTCAGGATGTCGAGTCGGGTTGTTGATTAACTTCAACGTACCAGTGCTCAAAAAAGGCATCCGTCGGATGGTTCTGTAAGCGGGAAATGTTACCGCAGAGACACAGAGAGCACAGAGTCGTAAACGTTCTCTGTGTTCTCTGTGTCTCTGTGGTTAATAGCTACTCCCTGACGATCTGCCCATCGCGCATCTGGTAGACAATGTCGGCGAAGTCGAAGATTGCCCGGTCGTGGGTCGCCATGATCAGGGTTACACCCTCGGTACGAACGATGTTGCGGAGCAGGGTCAGGAGGTTTCGCCCGGTCGTCGAGTCGAGTTCGCCGGTCGGCTCATCCGCCAGCAGGATCCGGGGGCGCGACACCAACGCGCGGGCAATGGCAACCCGCTGCTGCTGCCCGCCCGACATTTCGGCGGGACGGTGCGTCGCCCACCGTTCGAGACCGACCAGCGCCAGCGCCGCTTCAGCGCGCTGCCGCCGCTCGCGCCCGGAACG
>JANWXL010000510.1 GCA_025055265.1 Roseiflexus sp. | reverse complement strand
CGCGTGCGCCCATCGCAGCCCCGCAGGGGCTTGCCTGACCTGAGCAAGGGCTGTAGCCCGCCGCGCCAGAAAGCCGTCTGACAATGCATGCCTGGACCCTTTTCTCTCACCGTATTTACTTTTCGGGCAGTTTCATGGTAGTATGGAATAGTATCGCAAGAGAGCCGCTCATGCTCAAACGATGGTTTCAGCGTCGCAGGCGTCTCAATGATGCGCAGCTCGGGCGCGAGTATAAGGTCGATGATGTCATCGAACAGCGCTACGAGGTGCAACAGGTGCGTCGCGGGTACATGGGGGTCGTTTACATTGTCTACGACCGCCAGCGCCGTCGTCGCGTCGTGTTGAAGACGTATCAGACGAAGTACCTCTGGGACGAGGCCGCGATCCGGCGCTTCAACGCCGAAGCGGAGCTCTGGATTCGTCTTGGCAGCCACCCCAACATCGTCTGCGCCTACGACATTCATACCTACATGGGGCGCCCCCACGTCGTCGCCGAGTATGTCCATGGCGGTCCGCTCCGCGCCCTGGTCGGGCGTCTTCAACCTCAGGAAGTGATTGACTACGGCATTCAGATCTGTCGCGGGATGCAGCATGCGGTTGATCGCTTGAATCTGGTGCATCGCGATCTCAAACCGGACAACATTCTGATTTCGTTTGACGGGCGCGCCAGGGTGACTGACTTCGGCCTGGCGAAAGTGCTGCGCCCCTGGCAGATATCGTTCGATGCCGAACATGCCGAACAGCGAAACCGCGTCTCCCTGCGCGCCACGTTTTCGACCTCTGGGTTAGGGGGCACGCTGCCCTATATGGCGCCTGAACTGTTCGATGGTGCAGTTGCCAGTGTCTGGAGCGATATCTATGCGTTCGGCGTAACCCTCTATGAGTTGTTCGTCGGTCGTCTGCCGTTTGACGCGCAGCGCGACGATGCGCTGATCCGGCTGATCCGCAGAGCGCCGCCGCCCGATCCGCGCCGCCTGGCGCCCAACACGCCGCCGGAAGCTGCAGCGATTGTGATGCGCTGCCTGGCGAAACGACCCACCGAGCGGTTTCAATCGTTTGCCGAACTCGAAGCGGCGCTGCAACGCGTTCGTGAAGCGCTTGTCGGGTCTCCTTTCGCCAATGAGTCGCCGTTCGACAATCGGGACGAAGCCGAGCGCTGGAAAGAGCGCGGCCTGGCGCATATGAATATGGGAGAGTACAAGGAAGCCATCCGCTGCTTCAAGCGCACTGTCGAACTCGATCAGGATCAACCGGACGGCTGGAATCTGATTGCACGCTGTTCCCTCAAACTCTGGCTGTACCACGAGGCGTTGCAGGCCGTCGATGAGGGGCTGCGGCGCGCCGTGAGTCGCACCGAGTATGCGCATCTCTATAGTGCGCGCGGCGACATTTTTGCAACGATGCAGAAGCCGGTCGAAGCGCTGGCGGCGTATAACAAGGCGCTCTCGTACACTCCCAGCGCGCCAGCCTTATGGCGCAGCAAGGGGATATTGCTGCAGCGTCTCGGAGAGGTTGCAGACGCTCAGGAATGTCTGGAGAAAGCCATTCATCTGGACCCGTCTGACGCCGTTGCCCATCGACACCTTGGCGATCTTCTCTGCAATCGAGGACGCTACAAAATTGCAGTCGACTCCTATGCTGAAGCGCTGAAACTTGATCCCCGTTCAGTTGAGGGATGGGTGAAGTACGGATCATGTTTGCTGCGCCTGGGACGAACGGAAGAAGCGCTGCACGCCTTCGAGAAAGCGCTTCAGATCGATCCGGAAAGCAGAGATGCGCTTGCCGGTCTGCGCCAGGCGAAAAAGTAACAAAATTTTGATATTTGATGTCAGGTTTCTGTTATAATCACTCCAACGAAAGTTTTTCATCAGCCTGGCGCGCTGCACGTTCGGAAGCGAACGAGGGTGAGGTTTTTGCAGAACGCGCCTTTCGATCAGCTTTTCGCAATTAAGGAGATGCCAGCCGATGTCACGGCGTGTCGTTGTTACAGGAATGGGCGCTGTCAGTCCGCTGGGGCTCGATGTTCCATCGCTCTGGCAGGGCATTCGCGAAGCGCGGAGCGGTATTGGTCCGATCACCCTGTGTGATGCCTCGAATCTTGAGTCGCGCATTGCCGGCGAGGTGCGCGGCTTCGATCCGCTCAACTACATGGACCGTAAAGAGGTCCGCCGCAACGACCGGTTCATTCATCTGGCGATTGCTGCCGCCTCTGAGGCGCTGCGCACGGCTGAATTGACCGTGACGCCAGAAAATGCCGACTCAATTGGTGTGATCATTGGCAGTGGGATTGGCGGGATCACCACCCTGGCAGAGGGGGTGATCACGCTGCAGGAACGCGGTCCCTCGCGGATCAGTCCGTTCCTCGTTCCGGCGATGATTACGAACATGGCTGCCGGTCAGGTGTCGATGATGTTTGGTCTGAAAGGTCCGAACTACTGCCCGACGTCCGCCTGCGCCAGCGCTGCGCACGCTATCGGGGAGGCGGCGGAGATCATCCGGCGCGGATGGGCGTCGGCAGTGGTTGCTGGCGGCAGTGAGGCGCCGATCACGCCGATTGGCATTGCGTCGTTCGCCAGCGCCAAAGCCATTTCAACCCGCAACGACGATCCGGCTGGCGCGTCGCGCCCGTTCGACGCGGATCGCGATGGTTTCGTGCTGGCGGAAGGAGGCGCGATGCTGGTGCTGGAAGACCTGGACTTCGCCCGCGCGCGCGGCGCCCGCATTCTGGCGGAGCTGGTCGGCTATGGTCTTTCGGCGGACGCCTACCATATCACCCAGCCAGCGCCCGGCGGCGAGGGTGCGCTGCGCTCAATGCGCGCCGCACTGAAGCACGCCGGTCTTTCGCCCGACGACATCGATTATATCAACGCGCACGGCACCAGTACGCCAGCAGGCGACATCGCCGAAACAGAAGCGATCAAGCGTCTGCTCGGTGAACGCGCCTATCGTGTGCCGGTCAGTTCGAGCAAGTCGCAATTCGGGCACCTGCTTGGCGCCGCCGGTGCGATCGAAGCAATTGTCACCATTCTTGCCATTCAGGAAAACCTGCTCCCGCCAACCATCAACTATACCACGCCTGACCCGCAGTGCGACCTCGATTATGTGCCCAATGCGGCGCGTCCCGCTCGCATCGATGTGGCGCTGAGCAACTCGTTCGGCTTCGGCGGTCATAATGTGTCGCTCATCTTCAAGCGTTATGAAGAAACCGCTTGATGAACTCTGTAATCGCTTGAATGTAACGTTTTCCGATCAGCGTCTGCTCCTGCAGGCGCTGACGCATAGTTCCTTTCTCAACGAGCGTGTTGAGGAGCGTCTCTCGCTCTCCAGCAATGAGCGCCTGGAGTTTCTCGGGGATGCGATTGTCAACTTTCTGGCGACCAGGCTGGTGTTCGAGCATTTTCCCGCTGCTGGCGAAGGGGATCTGACCGCCTGGCGCTCGGCGCTGATCAGGACGGAAACGCTCGCCGGTTTTGCGCAACGGTACGATCTTGGCGCCCACGTGTTGCTGGCGCGCGGCGAGGAGTTGAGCGGCGCCCGCCAGCGCCCGGCGCTGCTGGCGGATACGTTTGAGGCGGTGGTCGCGGCGATCTTCATCGATCAGGGGCTCGACGCGGTGAAGGAATTTCTCCTGCCGCTCTTTGAAGAGGCGCTGGCGACGCTGCAACAACAGGGGCTGCCGGTTGACTACAAGAGCAAATTGCAGGCGCGCATTCAGGCAGAGCGGGGGATCACGCCGCGCTATCGCCTGGTCGAGCGAAGCGGTCCGGAGCATCAACCGGAGTTTACGTTCGAGGCGCTGGCTGGAGATGAGTCGCTCGGCAGAGGACGCGGTTCGAGCAGGCAGGCAGCGGAACAGGACGCGGCGCGTGCGGCGCTTGATCGTCTGGAGAATAGGGGTTAGGGGTTAGGGGTTAGGGGTTAGGGGTTATGAGAACCGAGAACTGAGAACCAAGAACTTGTAAGGTAGAGCCTGATCCGTACCGATCTGTCTCAATCCGTGTGAGTCCGTGTTCCGTCACACGCCATGCACATAGCACGTACAATGCTGATCACCGGCGGCAGCGGGTTCCTGGGTTCGGCGTTGGTGGATCTGGCGCGTACACAGGGGTGGAATGTTGTTGCAACGTATCACTCTCGCCGACCGCAGACGCAGGGTGTGCGCTGGGAGGCGCTCGATCTGCGTGATAGAGCGGCAACCAGGGCGCTGGTTGAGCGCTACGAGCCGGATGTCGTCATTCATACGGCGTATCGTCAGGAAGGACCGCATATGGCGGCGATCACTGCCGATGGGGCGGGCGCCGTTGCACAAGGCGCATATGTAGCGCAAGCGCGCCTGATTCATCTGTCGAGCGATGTGGTGTTCGATGGGGAACGGGACGGCAGATACTCTGAGGCGGATACACCGCAGCCGGTAACGGCGTATGGCGCTGCCAAGGCTGCGGCGGAACGCCTGGTAGTTGCTGCACATCCCGCAGCGCTGATCGTTCGCACATCGCTGATCTACGGGGGACCGGATCGCCCTGGCAGGCACGAACGGTTTGTGCTCGATGTGATCGACGGGCGCGCGGAGGCGATTTTCTTCAACGATGAACTGCGCTGTCCGATCGAAGTCAGCGATCTAGCGTCAGCGTTGCTGGAGCTGGCAGCGCTGGATTACAAAGGCATCCTGCACGTGGCAGGTCCGGATGTTGTCAGTCGCTACGAATTCGCCTGCATGGTCGCGCGTGCGTTTGGGCGCGATCCGGCGCGTGTGCGGGGAGGTCCAAGTCCGGCGGCGCCGCGTCGTCCACGCAACTGTGCACTGGACAGTCGTCTCGCACAAAGCATGCTGGCGACGCGCATCCGGGGAGTTCGGGACGTGTTGGGTTGAGCGACGTACATTGCAATCCACAACGGGAACGATCGAGGACCGTGAAGGCGAAAATGAACGAGGATGCGCACCGTGGGAGGCGACGCGCCTCAGGTCTTGCTCCTCGAACCTCCCTGAAAGAGAGGCAGTGCAATGAAACGAACGCCCGACTCGATCCGCCAGTTGGTCAGGGAATTGCAGGACGGCGACGAATTCAGCCGTGCGCAGGCTTCCTTCGCGTTGGGCATGCTTGGTGAAGCGGCTGTTGCGCCGCTGATCGACCTGCTGCGCCACGAAGATCGCAATGTCCGTATGCGTGCGGCGTGGGCGCTTGGCGTGATTGGACAGCCAGCCCTGCCCGCGTTACTGGAGCTGGCTGAGGGCGACGACTCAGCGGCGCGGATTGAGGCTATCAGAATACTGGGAGTGATTGGCGAAGGGCGCGCGCTCAATGCGCTGTTTCATGCATTGACCGACCCGGATCCGCGGGTTGCGCAGCGCGCCGCGATCGCACTGGGACGCATCGGTGATACGCGCGCTTTCCATCCGCTGCTTATTGCGTTGCACCATCCCGCGCCAGACGTGCGCTTCGCCGCCTGCAACGCGCTGGCGCACATGAATGTCGTCGATGCGATTCCCGCGCTGCACGAGCGGGCAGAGGAAGATACCGGACGCACCTCGTGGGGTGCATCAGTAGCCGAAGCAGCGCGGCGCGCCATTCAGGAGATCAAGGCGTCCAATCCGCGTATCTCGACCGATCAGTTTGTGCGGGTGCGCGATCTGCTACGGCGCTCGGAGGTGTGAGATATGGTCGGCTGCGCCCGGAAATGATGAGAGAACGCAAACGCAGGCGACAGAGCGTAAGGGCGAGTCTCAGACCTGCCCTCACACCATCCAGACCTGGACGACTTTCAGGAAGCAGCGTTCGCACCACTAAGGATTTGGAAGCTCCATCCATCAGACGATGGTCATCTGCGCCCTTCCCTCGAATCACCCCGTTGACGTCCCTTAACCTTCATGGTAAGATACAGCAACTCTTGTTACCCGCCTTTCACACCCACGCGATGGACGCAGGACTGTTTTCTGCAAGGCTGTGCAGAGCAAACTGGTGCTATGCGCTTGCATTGTCGTACACGCAGGTGTGAGGCGCCGATTTCGGTCATGCAGGGGGTGATGCGTGCAACGACAGGCGACAGGTCTACCCGCAGGTTTCCAGCAGATTCCTCTGTAGTGAAAGGACTGAACCTCTATGCGTTCGATGCGTAACGTATGGCGGCGAAGCGGCGCACTGGCGCTGCTTCTCATCCTGATCATCCCGGTTCTGGCGGCATGTGGCGGTCAGCAGCAGGCAGCGCCTCCCACCACGGCGCCTGCGCAACCGACGGCGGCGCCGACGGCGGCGCCTGCACAACCGACGGCAGCGCCGACAGCGGCGCCGACGGCGGCGCCTGCGCAACCGACGGCGGCGCCGACCGCGCCTCCGGCAGCGCAGCGTGGCGGGCGCCTGAAGATCCTCTACTGGCAGGCAGTGACGACCCTCAACCCGCACCTGGGGACCGGTACGAAGGATTTTGACGGCGCCAGCGTTATCCTTGAACCCCTGGCACGCTACAACGAAAAGGACGAACTGGTGCCCTTCCTGGCGGCAGAGATTCCAACGCTTGAGAATGGCGGCGTTGCCCCTGATGGGACCAGCGTCACCTGGAAGCTCAAACCAGGGCTGAAGTGGTCTGACGGGAGCGATTTCACGGTTGAAGATATCATCTTCACCTGGCAGTACTGCGCTGACGAGGCGACGGCTTGTACGACGAAGGCGGCCTTCGATCCAATCGCAAACGTCGAGAAAATTGATGACACGACGGTCAAGATTACGTGGAAGGAGCCAAACGCTAACCCATACGTCTCTTTCGTCGGTCCATTCGGCATGATCCTGCAGAAGAAGCAGTTCGAGAAGTGCATCGGCGCGGCAGCCGGCACCGATGCAGCGTGCCAGGCGGCGAATCTGGCGCCAATCGGGACGAATGCCTGGAAGCTGAAGGAGTTCAAGCCGGGCGATGTGGTGATCTACGAGCGCAACCCCTTCTTCCGTGATGCTGACAACGTCTTCTTCGATGAGGTTGAGATCAAGGGCGGCGGCGATGCCGCCTCAGCAGCGCGCGCTGTCTGTGAGACGGAGGAAGTGGATTTCGCCTGGAACCTGCAGGTTCCGAAGGCGGTGCTCGAGCCGATCCTGGCGAGCGGTAAGTGCGACCCGATTGCTGGCGGATCGTTCGGCGTCGAGCGCATTGTGGTCAACTTCTCCAATCCCGATCCCACCCTCGGCGACAAGCGCAGCGAGCCGGATCAACCGCACCCGTTCCTGACCGACCCCGCCGTGCGTAAGGCAATCTCGCTGGCGATCGACCGCAAGGCGATTGCTGAGCAGTTGTACGGACCCACCGGCAAACCGACGTGCAATGTGCTGGTGGTGCCAGCGTCGGTCAACTCGCCGAACCTGACGTGTGAGCGCAACGTCGAGGCGGCGAGGAAGTTGCTCGAAGACGCAGGCTGGAAGTTAAAAGGTTCGGTGCGCGAGAAAGAGATCGGGGGCAAACCGGTCAGACTGGTTGTCAGTTTCCAGACATCGATCAACCCCCTGCGCCAGAGCACGCAGGCGATCATCAAGTCGAACCTGGCGGAGATCGGTATTCAGGTAAACGTCAAGGCCATTGACGCCGCCGTCTTCTTCGGCGGTGATCCTGGTAACCCCGATACGCGGAACAAGTTCTACGCCGACCTCCAGATGTATACCAACGGTCCGGACAGCCCGGACCCACAGAAGTATCTTCAGGGCTGGATCTGCTCCGAGCGCGCGTCGGCGGCAAATCAGTGGAGGCGCAGCAACGACGGGCGCTACTGCAACCCGGAATATGACGCGCTCTTTGAGCAGTTGAAGAAGGAACTCGATCCGAAGAAGCGCGCTGAACTGGCGATCAAGATGAACGATCTGCTGGTGACCGATGGCGCTATCATCCCGCTCATCAACCGTCAGACGCCGAATGCCAAGGTAAAGGCGCTCAAGGGTCCGACCTTCAACACGTTCGACTCGAGCATCTGGAATATCGCTACCTGGAGCAAGTAGGTCTGAAGTGACGTGCACGGGACGGGTGTACACCCGTCCCGTGCGCTGTTATATCGGGCAGGAACAGACGTATGGCTCAGTATGTGCTGCGACGGGTGTTGATTGCCATTCCCACGTTGTTGATCATCAGTTTTGTGATTTTCGCAATTCTGGCGCTGGCGCCTGGCGACCCGCTGGCGCAGTTTGCGCTCAATCCGGCGATCCCGGAGTCGACCCGCGAATTGATCCGTATTCAGTTTGGGCTTGATCAACCCTGGTATATCCGCTATGTCAAATGGCTGACGGCGCTGGCGCGCGGCGATTGGGGGTTTTCGTTCGGAACGCGGGGTCCGGTGATCGATCTGATCTGGCAACGCCTGCCGCAGACATTGATTGTGGTTGGATCAGCATATGCGATTGCAGTGCTGATCGCTATTCCGATCGGCGTCATTTCGGCGGTAAAACAGTATTCCCTCTTTGATCAGGCGGCAACCTTCATTGCATTCATTGGTTTTTCCGTCCCTTCGTTCTTTACCGGTCTGGCGTTGATGCTGGTGTTTGCCATCAATCTGAAATGGTTTCCGATTGTGTATAATTCGACGCTCAACCTGGCGGGCTGGGACGGCATCGTTGAGCAGATGCGTCAGATGGCGCTGCCAGTCACCGTGCTCGTGGTGCAGCAGACGGCGGCGTTGACCCGCTTCATGCGCTCGTCGATGCTCGACAATCTGCCGCTCGACTATGTGCGCACCGCGCGCGCCAAAGGTCTGGCGGACCGGATGGTGATCATCCGTCACGTGTTGCGCAACAGCCTGATCCCGGTAGTGACGTTAATTGCACTGGGTATTCCGACGATTTTTGCTGGCGCGATTATCACCGAGAACCTGTTCCGGGTCAACGGCATCGGTCAGTTGTTGATCACCTCAATTCAGAACTCTGACACGCCGGTCGTTATGGCGATCACGTTCATTTTTGCCTGTCTCACGGTGTTGTTCAACCTGATTGCCGATATTCTCTACGGCGTGCTCGATCCCCGCGTGCGTTACAGCTAATTACGTCAGGCGAGGCTCAAATGTCCGAAGCAGACCAGACAATGACCTCTTCTTCAGTGACCGATGCCGCTGCGACGATCCGTCAGTTGCAGCTCGGCGTCTCCTCGAAGCCGCGCACGCTGCTGGGAGACGCCTGGCGCCGCTTCCGCCGCCATACACTGGCGATGATCGGCGCGGGCATTCTCACCTTTATGACGCTGGCAGTGACGGTCGGCGCCTGGTGGTATGAACGCTACCTCGTGGACCGACTGGCGGAGTCGGGCATTCCGGTAACGGCGGAGAACCCCTATGATATTCGCGTTCTGATCGATCATCTCGACTTTCTGGCGTTGCTCTCGCCGCCGACCCACGTGCACCCCTTCGGCACCGACGACCTGGGGCGCGATCTGCTGGCGCGCTGTATCTACGGCGGACGCGTGTCGCTGGCGGTCGGGTTTGTGGCAATGCTGATCGCCATTTCGCTGGGGACGGTGATCGGCGCTGCGGCTGGCTTCTTTGGCGGCGTGGTCGATCAGGCGTTGATGCGCCTGACCGATCTGTTCCTGTCGCTTCCCTCTGTGCCGCTCATTCTGCTAACGGTCTATCTGTTCCGCGAGCCGGTCATTCAGGCGATGGGGTCGCCGGAGGCGGGCATCTTCGTCATTGTGGTGACAGTGATTGGCGCACTGGCGTGGATGCAGACGGCGCGCGTCGTGCGGGCGACGTTCCTCTCGCTCAAGGAAAAGGAGTTTGTCGAAGCGGCGCGCTGCCTGGGGATCAGCCAGACGGCGATCATGTTCCGCCACATTCTACCGAACGCCATCAGCCCGATTATCGTTGCCGCCACGCTGGAGATCGGCAGCGCGATCATCGCCGAGTCGACCCTCTCGTTCCTCGGCGTCGGCTTCCCGCCCGACACGCCGACCTGGGGGCGCCTGGTGACCGATGGCAGTCAGTACCTGCAGGCGGCGCCGTGGCTGGCGCTCATTCCGGGTGCGCTGATCTTCCTCACCGTGTTGAGCATCAACTTTATGGGCGATGGGCTGCGCGATGCGCTTGATCCGAGGTCGAGGCTGTGAGCGGAGGTTAGGGGTTAGGGATGGGTGAAACTCGTAATTACAAGGATCGTATTGTCGTACAGCGGGCGTTCGAGTTGGTTCGCGAAGTTGATGCTTTTATTCGGACGCTGTCGCTTTCTTTGCACGTTTCCTTGGCAGCTACAACTACGTCCATATGGACAATTCGATCGCTCAACTGGTCATCATTCTGCTGGGCCTTATCGTACTGGCGGCGATGATTGTTGCGTTCAGCAGTATGCGGGTGCAGCTGCGAGGTTCACGTCAGAGTCGAGATCCTGTCCGCCAGCGGTCCGCAGTGAAGGCTACGCCATCTACGCGCCAAACCGCGCTTGGCGAGTCAGCAGCGAGGAATCGGGCTCCTTCTTCGCTGTCGCCAGCGCCGTCAGGATGCTCTCCGGTTCCAGACGGACCTGTGCAGCAAACGGAGATCTCTGCTGCTTCCGAGGCTATCGCATCAACGAAGGCGCTCGCCGACCTTGATCAGCACATAGATGCGTTGGCTGCCCAACTCAAAAGAGCACGTGATGTTCTCAGCACGCTTCCGACAACCCTCGACGAGTGTTATACGCTCAATGCCGAGTGTCTGGCCGCTGAACAGACGCTACAGAACGCTCAAACCGCACGACAGACCCGTCACGCAGATACCTTTGTCACGCATATGCTGGAGATCCAGCGTATGCACGCACGCGTTGTTCGGGTTGTCGAGACCGTTGCAATGATCAGTAAGGAACACAGGCGACTCTGTGAACTGAACGATCAGTTACAAGCTGATATCTCAAGTCTATGGCGAAACCTGGAAGCGCTGGAACAGAATCCAGAAATACCACTTGATCTGGCGCAACAGAGATCGCTCATACGCGAAACGGTCATGCGAGCGGATATGATTGCGCGGTCTCCAGCGCCAAACAATCACGATGCGCTTCGTCGCACGCTGCGTGCGCTGCGCGTGCTCGCGGATGAGGTTGCGAGTCGTCGGAAGGCATTGGCGCATTTGGAGGAACAGCAACGCGAAATCATCAAGCTGCTGCACCGTCCTGAATTCTCCGGCGAACCAGAGTGGCATCGCGCTATCAGGATAATGTCACGCCGTTACATTGCTGTTGATGCAACAGCGGCGGCGCTGGCGAGCGACGCGGATCGACTGGTAGAACGCCTGCGTGCGTTCCATCAAGAGATAGCATCGTTGCGAACGCCAGCGCTCGATGAAGCTGGATTACTTCGTCTGGCGCAGGAGGCGCTGGTTATTGAGTCCGCCATTCAGGACATATGGAAACGTGCCCGTGTAATGATGCAGGCTTGGCGCTCTGAAAACTAAACAGCGTCTGTACGAACGCATCAACCTCGCGGACCAACTCGAAAGCGCGTTGAACGACTGGCAAGTCCTTGTAGTTGAGAGCTTCGCCCATCTTAACCCTTAACCCCTAACCCCTAACCCTTAACCCCTAACCTTATCACGGCGCCCTGGCTCGGAAATTGTCCACAATCATCGTCGCTGGCTGCGTCAGCCCGCCGAACGATGACGCGCAGACGCCTGCCTGACCGCCAGGGAAGGGACTCGGCGGAAGCGTCGCCACGTGTTTGCTGTTGATCCATAGCTGGATCTCGTTCGGGGTGCGCACGACCCACAGCGTATTTGTTCCAACCCCGTCGACAATTATATCTTCGGGAATGAGGTCCGTGCTGAGTTCCGAAACGACTTGGCCATCGACAACGGTGGTGAAGAGCCAGCGTTTATCATTTGTGATCTCGAAAAACAGCCCGCTGTTCGCGTCGGGTTGCACGTCGAAGACGATGCCAACCGAGGCGGGCGCTCCAACTGTCTGAAACGCGACGCTCAGTTCGATGTTGTAGGTATTCCCCAGATCGCGCTGCCAGGAGTACGAGGTGGTAAGATTTGGCGTTTTGACTGTCAGATAATAGAGATTATCGCGGAGCGCCGCTTGCCGCCGTTCGTCATTCACCTGGGTCCAGATTGCCTTGGTTCGCTCTCCCCGGTCGAAGGTCTCAAACAGGAGCTGGCGCAATCCGCGCGTCTGCGCCTGATAATCCGCCAATGAGAGTGTGCCGGGCTGCGGAATGAGCGCCTGCGGCGTGGGCGTTGCGGTTGGCACGGCAGC
>JANWXL010000509.1 GCA_025055265.1 Roseiflexus sp. | reverse complement strand
ATCCGCGCCGCCGCCACCGCCGCCTGCCCCAGGCAGAGTCCCCCGTCATTCGGCGGGACGCGCCGGTTAAGCAGCACCCGGAAGCCGGATCGCTCCAACCGTGCAACGAGTTGTTCGGTCAGGCGCCGGTTCTGGAAAACGCCGCCGCTCAACGCCACCATCGCGGGCGCGCCGGTCGCGCGCGCCTGTTCACACGCCTGCGCCAGCGCTTCAGCAACCGTGCTATGAAATCGTCCGCTCACCTGCGCGACCGGCGCGCCCGTCCGCAGATCGTCGACAATCGCACGGATCGCTGGCAGCATGTCGATCCGCCAGGGCGCGCCTTCCAGCAGGGCAAACGGGTAGGGACGGTCATCGCGCCCGGCTGCCGTCTCCAGTTCGATCGCTGCGTGCCCTTCATACAGGGCATGGTCGCGGATGCCAGCAATAGCGGCGACGGCGTCGAACAGACGCCCCAGGCTCGATGTCGGCGGCGCGTTGATGCCGCGCTCGATCATGCGGGCGATCAATGCCCATTGCTGGCGATTGATCCGTTGTACGAACGGAATGTTCAGATCGAGGAACGCATCGCCAAAGGCGCGCCACAGATATGTTGCGCCGACGCGCCACACCTGCCGCACCGCCGCATCGCCGCCGGGCAGCGGAATGTACGCCAGGTGCGCAAAGCGCGTGAAGTCGCGTAGATCGGCGATCAGCACTTCGCATCCCCAGATCGCACCATCAAGCCCGTACCCTGTCCCGTCCGCCGCCACGCCAATGACCGGACCTTCGATGCCGTGCTCCGCCAGAACGCTGGCGATGTGCGCGTGATGATGCTGCACGCCGATCTTCAACGGAATGTCCGACGCCAGCGCCTCTTTGGTCGCCAGGTATTCGGGATGCAGGTCATACGCCACAACTTCGGGATGGCAATCGAAGAGACGCGCAGAATGGCGCACTCCCTCGCGGAATGAGGTCAGCGTCTCCAGGTTCTCCAGGTCGCCGATGTGATGGCTGAGGAAGGCGTCGTGTCCTTTCGCCAGGCAGAAGGTGTTCTTCAGATGCCCGCCGACCGCCAGCAGCGGTTTGGGGAAGCGCAGCGCCAGCGTCACCGGTTCGGGCGCATACCCGCGCGACCGGCGCAGCAGTTGCACTCCGCCAGCCACAATGCGCGCCACTGAGTCGTCGCAGCGCATATGAATGTCGCGGTTGTGAGTCAGTATGCCGTCGGCGATGGATGCCAGCCGCGTTGCGGCATCGTCGTCGCGGTAGGCGATTGGCTCATCGCTCAGGTTGCCGCTCGTCATGACCAGGACTGCCGGTCTATCTGACGCTTCTCTCGCATATGCGCGCAGCAAAAGATGATGAAGCGGCGTGTACGGCAGCATGATGCCAAGCGTCGCGTACCCTGGCGCAACCGATGGCGCCACCGGCGCATCGGGCAGGGCGTCGAGCAGCACAATCGGGCGCTGGCGCGACACCAGGAGCGCTTCCTCTTCTTTGTTGACATAACATAGTTGCCGAATTGTCTCCAGGTCCGGCGCCATGAGCGCGAATGGTTTGGCTTCGCGCTGCTTGCGGGCGCGCAGCCGGGCAACAGCGGAATGATCGAGCGCATCGCATGCCAGATGATACCCCCCCAACCCCTTGATCGCCAGGATTGCTCCCCGCGCCAGCGCCGCCGCTGCCTGATCGAGCGGCGACGCATCAGCAGAGCGGTTCTTATCCTGGTCATTGGCGTTGGCTGAGCCTGTCGAAGCCAGCGCCGCCGACCACCAGCGAAACGCCAGGGATGGACCGCAGACGGAGCAGGCGTTGGGTTGGGCGTGAAACCGGCGGTTGAGCGGATCGTCGTATTCCGCCTGGCACGCCGGGCACATCGGAAAGACGCGCATCGTCGTCTGCGCCCGGTCATACGGCACATCGAGCACGATCGTGAAGCGCGGACCGCAGTTGGTACAGTTGATGAAGGGATAGCCGAAGCGCCGGTCGGCGGGATCGAACAGTTCGCGCAGGCAATCATCGCAGGTTGCCACGTCGGGGGAGATCAGGGTATTGCGCACGGCTGCGGCGCGGCTGGTTTCGATACGGAAGATTGTTTCGCCGCAGGGCGTGACAGGCTCGACGCTGATCGCATCGATCCGCGCCAGCGGCGGCGGCGCAGTGCGCAGCGTCTGCTCGAAGGCGTCGAGCGCGTCGGCGGAACCCTCGATCTCCAGCGTCACGCCGTCACTGTCATTGAGCACGAACCCGCCCAACCCCAGGCGTTGCGCCAGACCGTAGACGAAGGGGCGAAAACCGACCCCCTGAACGATTCCGCGCACCATCAGGCGGCGGCGGAGGATATTCTGCGGCGCATCAGAACCCATAGACGACTCGAACTATCGCCTGACGCAAATTATGTGGCGATTGTACGAACCAGCCCGCGCAGGCGGGCTTCGCTTTCCGTAGCCCACGGCTTATGAACATCAGGCATTAAGTCCATAAAGCCAGTGAAGGCGGGCTTCGCAGCCGTAGCCCGCAGCTTATGGAGTTTGAGAAAATAATCCGGTATCGCCGGTCTAGCCCGCGCAGGCGGGCCTCGCAACCGTAGCCCGCGACTTCAGGCGCCGGGCGAGTGGGCGGATAGCGGAATAATTTTTCAAAAACCATCAACCGCCGGGCGCAGCGCGAAGGCCGGATTATTTTGTGAATGTTCACCAGGCGCCGGGCGAGCGGGCGCATAGCGGAATATCAAAAAACCATCAACCCGCAGCGCGCCGGCGCGACCGGGCTATTTCCTGATCGTATGACCGCGCCTCGCAATGCCAGGGTTGTTGCAACTGAACAGTCGCAGCGCGATCACCGGCAACCGTCGCCGCCAGCGCGCCATCGCCTGCGCTGTTCACCAGGTCGGCGGTGATCGACGCCAGCGGAACCTTGATGCGTCTGATCCAGGCGCCGCCGGGCGGTCGCAATCCCAGGTAGAGGAAGCGACCCTGCGACGGACCATGCACGAAACGTTCGCTGAGATTGACGCTGCCATCGGGTCGAACCTCCGCCTGCATCTCGAAGGAAAACAGCAGTGCGCCATCTAGCAGCGCAACGCCTGGCATCAGATTGCCGTTGCGATCTTGCAAGCCGAATTCAATCGACTGGGGATCGTGCGGCGGAGGATCAATGCATGTCAGGCGCAGACCAAGCGTTCGTTTCATGCCCCCCTCATTGACCAGCGAGACCGGGCAGCAGGCGCATCACCTGCTGGCGGAGCGAGCGATAGGCGACCCATCCGAGCAGTCCGGCGCCTCCCAGCACAACTGTCTGACGGAGCAGCCAGAGCCCGGCGCGCGCATACCAGGGTCGCGGCGCCTGTTCCTGCGGCGGCGGAGCGAAACGGCGCAGCAGGTAGGCAACCAGCGGGAAGAAAATGCCCGCCGCTGCGCCCAGCAGCAGCGCATCGCGCCCGGTGATCAGCACATGCGTCTGATTGCCAAGCGCCGCCGACCCTGCCAGCAGCACCCCGACCCTGCCCGACTCCACGCGCGCTTCGCGCGCCGCTACAAATCCGGCGGATGCACCGTGTAGACGAACATCGCGCCCCGCCACGAGCGCCGTCGCAGCACTGCCAGTCATGTTCACATCACCGCCAGCCTGCACCGACAGAGCAGCGCTGAACGTCATTGAAACATCGTCCTGGGCTGTCACTGAACGTGCCAATGCGCGGGATAACGTCGCCTTCTGCGCCTCGACCGCGCCTGCTGACACATTGCTCAGTTCAACGACGTCCGCCTCGATGGTATCACGTGACTCCGAACGCTCGATCCGCAACAGGCGGTCGAGCCATCCGGGACGGTGGTTCGATGCCATGCCACACCTCCATGGCGCTGCACAAGACGCGAACAGTATAGCACACGGCGTCGGAGACGGCGTGTTCGTGGTAAGATAAGGAGGGATCGATCATTGCGATGGAGCGGCGGCATGACTACATACCGCGATGCTGGCGTCGATATCGACGCTGCTGCGCGCGCCAGGCAGTTGATGGCGGAAGCCGTTCGCGCGACCTATTCTCCGGCAGTGCTGGCGGGTATGGGCGCCTTTGGCGGATGCTTCGATCTGCGCACAGCCCTGGGGGAAACGATCACCGAGGCTGTGCTGGTCGCCTCCACCGACAGCGTCGGCACCAAAACGCTGGTCGCAGCGGCGCTCGGTCGATACGAGACGCTGGGCTACGATCTGGTCAATCACTGCGTCAATGACATTCTGGTGCAGGGCGCGCGACCATTGTTCCTGCTCGATTATCTGGCAGTCGACCGGCTCGACCCGCAGCGCGCCGCAACGCTGGTGGCGAGTGTCGCCGCCGCATGCCGTGCGGCGGGATGCGTCCTGCTTGGCGGCGAAACGGCGCAGATGCCCGATGTGTACCGCGACGGCGCCTTCGAGCTGGCAGGAACGATTGTCGGCGTGGTGCAGCGCGAACGGATGCTGCCGCAGAATGTCGCGGTCGGTGACGTCATTCTGGCGCTGCCGTCGAGCGGATTGCACACTAACGGCTACTCTCTGGCGCGGCGGGCGCTTGGACCGGGCAGCGCCTATGGGTACGACGCTACACCCGCCGAATTAGGCGGCAGAAGCATCGGCGAGGCGCTGCTCGAACCGCACCGGTCTTACCTGCCCGCATTCGAACGGTTCGAGGCGGCAGACATACCGGTGCGCGCGCTGGCGCACATTACCGGCGGCGGCGTGTACGAAAACCTGCCGCGGGTATTGCCGGATGGATGCGGCGCTGTCATTCGGCGCGGCGCGTGGGACATCCCGCCGATCTGCGCACTCGTCGTACATGCCGCCGGTCTCGATGAGTACGAAGCCTATCGCACGCTGAACATGGGTCTCGGCATGCTGGTGATCGTCCCGCCCGACATTGCTGACGCCGCGTTGCGCACCGCGCCCGAAGCGCGGCTGGTCGGCGAGGTGATCGAGGGCGAGGGAGTGTGTCTGATAGGATAGGCGAGGCGCTGCCACGTAAGGGCAGGTCTCGGACCTGCCCCTGACGGCGTCCGAGGTGCGGATGACAGGTCAGGCGCCAGAGCCCCGCGCCTGACAGCGAGGCGCTGCCACGTAAGGGCAGGTCTGAGACCTGCCCCTGACGGCGTCCGAGGTGCGGATGACAGGTCAGGCGCCAGTGAAGGCGATGCTCATTGTTATTGTTATCTCAGGACCGCACTAAAAACAGAACATTTGTTTGACACCCTGCCAGGATTATGCTACACTTCTTCGTGTAGCACTGGCAGGTACAGGAGTGACAGGTATGAGCGCTTCGACAGCAACCGATCCGGCGGCGCTTTCTGAAGAGACCCGGCTGCCGTGGGGAGTGCTGCTCTCGCCGCCGCCCGGCGACCTGCCATACGACGATGGAGAGCGTATGGAGTCACCGTGGCACGCGCAGAGCGCCATGATCCTCAAAGCAGCCTACGTCGCCGCGCACGGCGGGGTCATGACCGACTACTACATCGGCATTAATATGTTCGTCTACTACAGCTGGAAGCAGATCCGCAACAACGAGTATCGCGGACCGGATATGTACTTCGTCAAAGGAGTGGATGGCGCGAAGCCGCGTCTCTACTGGGCAATCTGGGACGAGGACGGGAAATATCCCGATGTGATCATCGAACTTTTGTCGCCGAGCACCGAGCGAGTCGATCTTGGCGTGAAGAAGGATCTCTACGAGCAGCGCTTCCGAACTCCGGAATATTTCTGCATCGCTCTTGAAGTCGAACGCTTGCTCGGTTGGCGGCTGGGACCGGATATGCGTTACCATCCGCTGACGCCCAACGAGCATGGGCGGTTGTGGAGTGAGCAACTCGGCTTCTGGATCGGCCCCTGGCGCGGCGTCTACATGGGCGAAGAGCACACCTGGCCCCGTCTGTTTCATCCGGATGGGACGCTTGTGCTGTTGCCGGAAGAGGCGGAGCGGCAACGCGCTGAAGCGGAGCGACAACGCGCCGAAGCGGAGCGGCAACGCGCCGAAGAACTGGCGGCGCGCGTTGCAGCACTGGAGGCGGAACTGGCGCGTCTGCGCGAAAGGAGCGACCAATGAACCTGGGAGAAAAACTTGCCGAAGGCAAGACTAAGATCGTCTATGCCCATCCCAACGA